>CAZDAB010000014.1:0-18165 GCA_964502855.1 uncultured Desulfobacteraceae bacterium
TGAGACCTCCGCGTCTATTCCACCGCAGCTCGTTTCCACCGGCTAATATGCCCTCAGTTTATCCCGCTCCAGGCGGGGCTGACTTCTGCCACGCGATTGTCTCCCCTTACGGTTCGCTCAGTCCTTTAATGGACACGCGGCAGATCTCCCGGGGTAAACACGCATCTTTCCGCACACGAGCGCCGAGTATACCTACCTGGCCTATGATGGATAGAGGACTTTACCGTGTGTTGCCAGCTCGTCCCACCAGGCCCGCCTAACTCGGTTCTTGTTCATCGCCCCGTGCGTTCGCGGTACCCTGCCTCGACAGGGCGGCTTCCTCCCCGAGTGTCGTCACCGACACCCGGTTGCCATACCGCTATACCGTTGCCGCTCTTTTTTAGTCGCTCTCGCCCTTTGGGCTCGCCTCTTCGCTACGCTTCGAGCCGCCTCCATCAGGCTGGGTTTGGGACTTGATGAGCTTTAAAATAAAGGGCAAGCTCAACGCACCCTTTAGAATACGTGCCGTGCCCGGCACACAACATCACAATGCACCAGATCATCTACAGCCTGCGGCTTCCGCTGCCAGGTGATTGTGGGCGTTTACAGCAAAAAGAGAAAGACATCTTGGTCAGACCCCAATAGCACAATAGCCGCCCCAATAGCCAATCTGATCGAGTGGATGAGATTTTTTCCATTAAACCGGAAGAAATGTTTCAGCCCGGAAAGCAACCTGTAAAAGTCAAAGCAAGAAGTCTTTTGTGTTACTGGGCAGTTAGGGAGTTGGGGTTTACGATGGCGGATCTGGCTCCAAAGCTCAATATCTCCCAGCCTGCGGTCAGTATGAGTGCTCGGCGTGGAGAGCGAATAGCATCAGAAAATGGATATTCACTGATTGATGAATAGAATCTTATAATATTAGGATGTCCCCAAAATCCCCATATAACATTTGACATTTTTCTTGACTTGACCATTTTAATTGACTATTTTATTAAAAAAAGGGGGTGGTCAAATGAAAACAATGGCCATAAGTAAATTTAAGGCACATGCGTTAAAGGTATTAAACGAAGTCGCAAAATCCCAAGAAACCATCGTCATAACGAAAAGAGGTAAGCCCCTTGCTCAAGTCGTTCCCTATCGCAAATCCGTAATGAAGCCTACACCAGGCAAACTTTCAGATGCTTTTATTTTTGAAAAGGATATAGTCACTCCGCTTGGCGAAGGATTGTGGGAAGCATGTCAATAAAATACCTACTTGATACTCATACCTGGGTTTGGTGGAATATGCGCCCTCAAAATCTGTCATCGAAAGTCACAAAACTGATTGAAAATACAGATGGATATGATGAACTTCTAATATCTGCTATTTCACCTTGGGAATTCAGTAAACTTTTAGAAAAAGGGAAGATTGGTATTTCCTACAACCCAGAGGAGTGGATCAATGCCGCTTTGGAAATGCCAAAACTCAGATTTATCCATCTAACACCCGTGATAGCTTACCGCTCAACAGTACTCCCAAAGCCCTTCCATGACGATCCGGCAGATCAAATAATTGTAGCAACGGCGCGAGAAGAGAATGCCACGATTCTTACAAAAGATAAAAGAATCTTAAATTATCAACATGTTCAAAGTCTTTGGTAAACTATAATAGACTTGGCAGATCGGGATAGGGACATCCCATTAAATTATAAGTTTCCTCGACGGAGGGGTAGAATTATATATTTATAGGGGCATCTTGCTGATTGATATCGCTCAACTTGACGCCAAAGCACGGCGCAGGTTAGCATGGGACAGTAAATCCACTAACTTTACAAGAAAAACGGCAAGGAATTTAAGGGCAATCGAGGACGTTAATGTCGCCGGAATTGAAAAAAGCGATTATGAAGTTCGTACCTGATTATTTTTCCTGGGATAAAAAGCGCCAGGAACAATACCGCGTTGACACACCGGAAGAGGATGCCTTTAAGATCATGCAGTTCCTGTTGAGAGAGCTGTTTGATATTTCTGTTTCCAACGATGATGAGGTAGAGGACGCATGGCGGGCAATGAACGAGGTGCAATGTTCAAAAATTAACGCCACATTGCTCCCCATAAAAGGGATTGGTGAGGATTTCTTTTACTTGAATGAAGCCTTCCCCGGTCAAAAAAACCTGCTCAGTTTTGAGACGCTTTATGATTACGATTTTGATGATTATAAGTTCCAGGAAAACTCCCGTGAGAAGGAGCAAAAAGATTATGAAAAAAAACCATATAGAGGTTCGCTGTATTTAACTTGGGCACATTTGATGATAGACGACTCATTCAGCTATGGCGTGCTAAGCATGGTTGCCGGCTATCTCTACTGTCAGCTTGATGAATATGGGAATGATTATATGGAAACATTGATTCCGCACAAATTCATACATGGAAAAAACCATGGAAAAGCTCAGGGTGATGGCTATCTGTTTGATCTTAAAATTGATGCCAACGGCCTGCAATCGCAGCTGAACGAACTGAAACATCGTTTCTGGAAACACCTAAGCGAGGTGTATGAAAGGCTTGTGGATGAATTTGACAAAAAGTCGAAGCAGCGCGTGTTTATTCTGAATCAGAGTCAGGTGGGCAATCCAAATCATCACTTTGTGTTTACCGACAAGGAAATTTTGAAACGCATTCATTTCAAAACTTTCATGCGTTGTTGCCGTGCCGCTGAACAGACGGATCACTCTTTGCTTTCTCGAAAACTGGAAGAAGAAAAACAGTTGTTAATAAAATATCTGGATAACCAGTATAAAGACATTATGGAGAATTTTGATCCCAAAATCCTAAGGTTTCGAAAAAAATACAAAGTGATCTTCCACAGAGATTCCGGTCTTAACGAGCTACTGGATTAAAATCTTCTTTTCTATGTGGTAAGAGCGTGTCCATTATGACACAAATGGCCCAAAATTGTCTAACATCTACCCTTAACCAGAACGCGAGAACGGGAGGCTCTTTCCCGTAAGCCATTGCCGCGGCTGGTTAGCTCATCGTTGGGCATCATAAAATAACAAAAATAAACATTTGGTTATTGACTTTCAAAGGAAATGTAATTACAATGTATTAACATTTCTTGTGATGGAGGTCAAATATGAGAGCACGAATAGTAAAAATCGGGAATTCCCAAGGCATACGGATTCCAAAACCTCTGCTCGAACAAACGGGAATCATGGATGATGTTGAGTTAGAGGTAGAACAAAATCAGATAATTATACGGCCTGTACAAAATCCAAGGGCCGGATGGGATGACGCATTTAAGGCTATGGCTGACAGGGGTGATGATACAATTATGGATGAGGCTGAAAATATTTCATATTCTTGGGATGAGGATGAATGGCAGTGGTAGCCAATCGATTTGATGTATATTTGACCAATCTTAATCCGACAGTTGGTTCAGAAATCCAAAAAACCAGACCGTGTTTGATTGTTTCACCAGATGAAATGAACAAACACATCCGCACCGTAATCATTGCCCCAATGACCACAGCAGGGAATGATTATCCCACCCGAGTCTCATGCACATTCAAAAAGAAAAAAGGACAAATTGTCTTAGACCAGATACGAACGATCGACAAAACACGACTCGTCAAAAAGCTTGGTACTATCGATCCGGAAACACAATTAAAAGTTATTACTACCCTACAACGTCTATTTTCATTTTAACACTGCCCAACATCCACCTGGAGCAGATAGCAGGAAGATCGCGGTTTAAAAAAAAATTGGTGTCAAAGCTTGAATTGTGAAATAATATTTGACAATTAAGCCGCTATCATTTAATAGAATCAATATGGGCAGAGCATGGCGAATTGAATATGAAGGTGCATTATATCACTTAATGTCCCGGGGAAATGACGGACAGGATATTTATTTAAATGACGCCGATCGAAATTTGTTTTTAGAAACGATTTCGGAGATGTCGGAACGTTTTGAAGTAGATATCTTTGCCTATATTTTAATGTCCAACCATTATCATCTTTTGGTAAGAACCAATCGGCCAAATTTAAAAAAGGCAATGCAATGGTTTGGAACCACCTATACCCGAAGATTCAATAACCGACACTTTAAGAAAGGTCATTTGTTTCAAGGGCGCTATAAAAGTATTCTGGTTCAAAATGATGCATACCTGATGCAACTTTCCTGTTATCTCCATCGAAATCCATTAAGATCTGGAATCGTAAGACGTTTGATAGACTATAAATGGAGCAGCTATCCAATCTATGCCTATGCCAAGAACGGCCCGGCCTGGTTATCCACGGAACTAATTCGGTCATATTTTAAAGGCGCTGATAAATATAAGCAATATCGGGAAAAGGTTCAAAAATATGCAAAGGAAGAGAAGCGTCTTCTGGAGGATATTCACCATGGTATGATTTTGGGTGCTAAAGATTTTGTAAATAGCATTCGAAAGCAGTTTTTGCCGAATGTTCCCCGTAATGATTTGCCTCAGCAAAAACAATTGGCAAAAGATATCAAATTAGATGATTTATTAAAAAAATCTGCTAAAATCGTTCAAATCGATCTTGATATATGCGTTCAGGCAAAACGATTGCATGGTATAGATAAACACAAGCGTGATTTACTCGTTTATTTGCTTTGGAATAAAGGATTAATGACCAATGAACAGTTAGGGCGTCTTTTCAATATCAGTTACTCGGCTGTCAGTCATAGTGTAAAAATATTTAAAGAGAAGATGATAACTGATAAAAAAGTAAAAAAACAATTTGATAAAATTAATTCCCAAGTCAAGTTTTGACATCATTATTCATTCAAAAATTGGGGGAAGCTTTCGTAGATTGCCCTGTGAAGGGGAGAAATGTCTGTACTTTTTACACCGGGAACCATTGGCTCCATGACATTGAAGAACAGATTCGTTCGGTCGGCAACACGAGAACTATTAGCCTCCGATAACGGCAGACTCACGAAACCATACATGGATCTCTATTCTCGCTTGGCAAGAGGCGGTGTCGGTCTGATTATACCTGGCGGTTACTACGTACGTGCTGACGGGCTCCAAGCGCATCGCTGCATTGTTGCTGATGACGATGAAATAATCGCAGATCTTCGGACCCTCGTGGAAGTTGTTCACAAGCATGGTGCAAAGATAGTCGCTCAGTTGAACCACTGCGGACGCCAATCCGATCCAAAAATCATAGGTCACACTCCTTTAGCACCCTCTCCGGTTTGAGATAAGCGCAGCCGAGTCAAACCGCGCCAGATGAAACAGAGAGAATTGAGGAGATTATCGTCGCTTTTGGCGATGCTGCCCGTCGAGTGAAAGAAGCCGGATTCGATGGCGTTCAAATCCATGCAGCTCATGGATACTTGGTAAACCAGTTTCTGTCTGCATACACGAATCGTCGCAACGACAAGTGGGGCGGAAGTCTTGAAAATCGCATGCTTTTTCTCGTCGAAATATACAAGCTCGTTCGTTCTGTTACGGGAACGGATTATCCGATTCTTGTCAAAATCAATGGCGAGGACTATGTTAAAAGGGGCGTGACCATTGACGAAACCAAGATAGTTTGCAGCAAACTTGATGAACTCGGGATAAATGCAATCGAGGTGAGCGGTGGAATCGGCGAGGTTGGACTGATGACAATAAGGGGTGACATACCGAGAGATTTGCTCATGCGAAATCGCAGCTTCGTTGAGCGAGTCTTCCTTCGAATAAAGGAGAAGTCCGTTCGGGATTCAGTTCGATTCAAAGAAGCGTTTTTCCTGCCAGAAGCGGCTGCCATAAAGAGGACTGTCAAGTCCCCCGTCATTGCAGTGGGCGGAATACGCGACCGATGTACGATGGAAGGAGGCCTTGAGAGTGGCCAGGCGGATTTCATTTCAATGTGTCGCCCTTTCATCCGCCAGCCAAACCTGGTGAATCAAATGGAAAAAGGCGACCCAGATCCCATTTTTTGCACCAACTGCAATCGATTTTCTTTTGAAGTACTGGTACACCAGAACCTATTGAGATGCTATAATTCGAATGTTCGAAAAGAAAGCCGGCGAACAATTTGTTCGCCCAAGGAATGACACTTCCGGGATGGTTCAATACCGAATCGCCGAACCGGTCATGCCCATTAATGACTACCGGGCCATGTGCACCGCGAGTTTCACCGGTTTACCCAAATGGTAAAAAGGAAAGAGAATTCATGGGAAACAAATACACTCTGGAAGAAGGGATGGAGTTGTTAAAAGAGCAACTACCCAATGTAGCGAATGCCTTCGGAGTTCTTCGTGACGAAGCGTCCAAAGATGGCGTATTGAGTACCAGAACGAAGAGACTGATAATGGTTGCGGTTTCAGTGGCACAGCGCTGCGAACCTTGCATCCGAACACATGTAAAGGCGGCTGTTGAAATGGGGGTGTCCCGTACAGAAATCCTGGAAGCAACGGGAATCTCTATTCTGATGGCGGGAGGTCCTGCCATTGCTTATACTTCAACGGTTGTTTTGAACGTCCTTGATGAAATGGCCGTTTGAAAGAAACAGAAGATCGAGAACGCAAAAAAAGGAAGGCCGATGATACCCCTTTTCGGAACGGAATAACCAGCCGGATCTCTGGATTTGTCTGCTGAATGGAACATTGTAATGCAACAGACCCAAATTACCGCTTACTTGGCTCCAAAGGGTTTTGTCAATCAGGCGGCAGCTGAACTGAAGGGGGTGCAAGCCGTTCACGGCAGACTGGTCATTGCCGGCGGGCCGCCGCAAACTTCCTGCTGGGCCCAGAACACCTGGCTGGAGCCTCGCACACTCCGGATACGGTCCATTACGGACGGCGCCAAATCCCTGCGTGCCATCCAGCGTAACTGGATCATGTATTCGTTTCGCTGGCATCGTCGCTCCACGTTAATCCAGGAAAAACTTCCGTACGTTTCCGCACGGCCATTGCAATTCCCGGAACCGGTCCCTCAAAGCCCGCTGGGGTCCTGGACCTTGTTGGCGCCCGACCTCGTTCTGGCATCGGCACGATGTTCAAGCGCCTTTCCTCACGGAGAGGTGCGGTTTGTGGAAAGCAAACAGGGGCCGCCGTGCCGGGCCTACCTGAAACTCTGGGAAGTGTTTTCCCGTATTCAAAAGATGCCGGCACCGGGGGATGCGTGTCTGGATGCAGGGGCAAGCCCGGGAGGATGGACATGGGTATTGCAGCAGCTCGGGGCCAGTGTCCTGGCCGTTGATCGCTCTGATCCGGCCCCTGAAATTATGCGAATGCCGGGCGTAACCTTTCGAAAGGGAAACGCGTTTTCAATTCTCCCGGATCAGGATAGCCGCTTCGACTGGATATTTTGCGATGTGGCCTGTTATCCGGAAAAACTCCTGGAGTGGGTCTCTATTTGGCTGAATTCGGGAAAATGTCGCAATTTCGTATGCACGGTAAAGTTCCAGGGAAATTCTCATTATGGCGTTATCAAGAAATTTACCGCTCTTCCGCATACCGCATTTCTCCATCTTTCACACAACAAACACGAATTGACCTGGATTTCTCTTAATGTTTCTTCCCACAACCAAAAATGAACTGAATGCTCTTGGCTGGAAGTCTCCGGACGTCATACTGGTAACAGGAGACACCTATGTGGATTCGCCGTTTATCGGCATCGCGGTCATTGGGAAGGTACTGATAGATGCCGGTTACACGGTAGGCATAATAGCGCAGCCCGATATCTTCAGTGGAAAAGATATCGGCCGGCTGGGGGAGCCGAATCTTTTCTGGGGAATTACTTCGGGATGCATGGACTCCATGATATCCAATTATACTCCGACGAATAAACGGCGAAAGCGAGATGACCTGACCGGCGGCGGTCTAAATATCAGACGTCCGGACTTGGCGGTTATCGCATATACCAATCTTGTTCGCCGATATTTCAAAAAAACAAAACCCATTGTTATCGGCGGGATTGAAGCGAGCCTGAGACGCATCTCCCATTATCATTACGCTTCCGACAGTATACGGCGGTCCATTCTTTTTGACGCCAAGGCCGATATTCTGGTCTATGGAATGGGGGAAAAAACGACTCTCGAACTGGCAGAAAACATCCGGCGCCGCCGACCGGTTACGGATGTCCGCGGAATCTGCTATATTGCCCCGGAAAAAAAAGAAGGTTACATAGAACTCCCCTCCCATGCCCAAGTTGCGGTAGATAGCGCCAAGTTCATTGAACTGTTTAAAATTTTTTATAAAAACACTGATCCGATAACCGGAAAAGGTCTTTGCCAGAAACAGGACAGCCGGTATCTGATCCAAAATCCTCCTCAGTTTCCGCCAACGAGCGAGGAACTGGACCATATTCATGATCTGGACTATGAACGGGACGTCCACCCGTATTATGCAGCATGGGGGCCGGTGCGGGCACTTGAAACCATCCGGTTTGCAATCACGACTCACAGAGGATGTTATGGCGACTGTAACTTCTGTGCCATATCCGTACATCAGGGGCAAAGGGTTGTGGATCGGAGCGAAGCGTCCATTCTGAAGGAAGCGTCGATTTTAACCGAACATCCTGAATTTAAAGGCTACATTCACGATGTCGGAGGCCCCACCGCCAATATGTACCGCATCGAATGCAAGCGAAAAAAAACCAAAGGCAACTGCCGCAACAAGCGCTGCCTGACCCCGGTCGTCTGCAATAAACTGGAAATCAGCCATCTCCCCCAGATGACCCTGCTGAAAAAAATCAGACAACTGCCGAAGGTTAAAAAGGTTTTCATCGCTTCCGGAATACGCCATGATCTGGTGCTGAAAGATCAAACATACGGCCTTCAATATCTTGAAGAGATTATCCGGCATCATATTTCCGGACAACTGAAGGTCGCACCCGAGCATTCCGAAGATCATATCCTTGCGCTCATGGGAAAACCCTCCATTGAGAGCTTTATGGAATTCTTCCGCTGTTTTGAAAAGATTAACCGCAGGATGGGGAAAAAGCAGTTCTTAACCTGTTATTTTATCGCTGCTTATCCGGGATGTACACTTAAAGACATGGAGCGTTTAAACCGCTTCAGCCGCAGGGTCCTCAAGTTCAAACCCCGGCAGATTCAGATTTTTACGCCTTCTCCGTCGACGCCGGCAACCCTGATGTACTATACGGGAAAAGCCTATGACAGCGGGAAACCGATTTTTGTTGAGAAGGGCAAACGGAACAAAGAAAAACAAAAAAACCTGATCCTCAAAGGACGTTCCGGGTGACTATAGATAGTTTTTGCCAAATGCACCTTTTCCTAAACTCGTTCTTACGGGAACACATTTCTCCAATTAAGACATCATTAGATTTAACAGGGCACCCTAAAGCCCCAATTATAGGCATTCACAATTCGATTTCACAAATTCAGCTCTCGATTTTCGGTTATTTGAGGGGCTGTAAATTAATGGCTTGTATGCCTTTAGAGGTTTCTTTTAATTCAAAAGATACGGGGTCACCCTTTTGTAAACCGAAATGCCCAAATTCCTTGATACCTGATTTATGAACAAAAACGTCCCCATATTCTTCGGTGTTTATAAAACCATAACCCTTTTTTTCACTGTATGATTTAACATGACCTTCCATCTAAAGTTTTCCCTTTCCTTATATCTTGTGCAAATTCTCAGGGGATCACTTTGAAGGAAGTCCAAAACGAGAGGTTCTTTAGACAAGCTCCAAAATAAATACAGAAAACATACACAAGTAGTGAATGGTGGAATTAATCGAATCTTTAATTAATCCATTCGTAATAATAAGTCGATAGTTTGACTGAAAAATAATCCTTTTGCTTTTTTACTATACACAATTTGTGATATTCGCTTAATCCGCTTTCAAATATGGAATTATATCAGATATATACCAAATCAACGTCGTCAAAAAACAGCTCTACCGGACCCTCTTCGGATGAATTGTATAACGCCATGACAGATTCGGCGATTTTGTTGGAATATGGTTCGATGGGAAATATATTGTGGGTCCGAAGGATTTCAACCAAGGCGTTCATTCCTTTGGAGATGGAACTCACAATAATCTCGCTTTCATAGGTTTCTTCACAAAGAAATGAAAAATCTCCCTTTTCCAGCATTGAAGACGCCACTTTTTTCAGATCTTTGTCGATGATTGCATATTCACTGATTTTGAGTTTATTTTTGGCATCATCTCGAGAAATCACATATTTTTGACGCATATATTTTCTCCTTTTCATCCGGTTTCTATGCTTATAGATTCTCTCCTTAATTCTGAGACTGGTTTTGATTCTCTTCTGACTTTATAGTGTTTTTATCCAGCTTTCGTTGTCTCTTTTGTCTTTTCTTTGTCTTCCCTGCTAATTCTTTTTGATGTTTATTAAATTAATAGTTTGATCTTGCCAATTTGATACCTCCTTGGCCGTTATTTTTTATAATGACAACAAGAAAAGGATCTATGATCGGACTTTTTCGAGGTTTAAAATCTGATTATAGCAAATTGTGAAGGAATAAATTCAAACCAAACAAAAGGGCATCCCCTCAATATTAGAAAGAATGCCCTTTTTACTCAGAACATAAGGTTAAATCACAGTGACATTTGCAGCGGCAGGACCTTTTTGTCCTTGCTCGATATCAAAGGAAACTCGGTCGCCTTCATTTAGAGATTTAAAACCGTTTGCATTAATTGCTGAATGATGAACAAATACATCCTCTCCGTCTTCCTGCTCAATGAATCCGAACCCTTTTTGGTCGCTAAACCATTTAACAGTTCCATTGGTCATGATAACATCCTCCTTTCTTAAAAATTTTCAGCGTCGCAAACTGGAGGGTGCCACTTTGACAAATGGATTGTGCCTTCAGAAAGAAACCATACCGTAGATTAAACAGGACTTAATTGATTAAGTGTATGATAGTCATTATTTAGAAAGAAAGCAAGCTAATTATTTATTATTTTTAAAAAAATGGGAAATACGTATTTAAACGTGCAAAAACGAAATGTTACGTAGGGACATCCATTGGAATATTGATTGACAAGTGATTGGGATTAAATTATAGAAATCCTATGCTGCGAAAAGTCCGTATGGACATACCCTAAAGCCCCTCATGGGCTCTAAAAGAAATCGCACAGCTCGGAAGGAAATCGAGTATGTACCAAAAACACAGTGAAAGTGGATACACTACTGCCATTTCGGGAATCTTACAGAAAACGCTAGTATATGGGGAAAGGACTTTGATGACCGAGTTCTTGCTGAAAAAAGGCAGTCGGTTACCTAAACATTCCCACCCCCATGAACAGACTGGTTACCTCGTAAATGGCCGAATTCGTCTTTCAATTGGCTCGGAAGAATACGACGTGATGCCTGGCGATAGTTGGTGTATTCCGAGTGGTGTTGAACATGGTGCAAAAA
This sequence comes from uncultured Desulfobacteraceae bacterium, assembly GCA_964502855.1. Lineage (GTDB taxonomy): Bacteria > Desulfobacterota > Desulfobacteria > Desulfobacterales > UBA11574 > S5133MH16. The sequence continues at coordinate 11,325 of CAZDAB010000014.1, forward strand.
TCCTTGAAGACTCGGTGGGGATTGAAGTGTTTTCCCCTGTAAGAGAGGATTATTTGCCCAAGGAAAGAGATCAACAATAAGTGGCTCGACCTCTATATAGAGATAAACTCACGGCGTGATTTTATGTAACGCGGCATGCCAATTAATATAAAATCGTTTCAACGATTTTATTCTTGCGTGGATGGACTTCCGATACGCCCTTAAAATTATATGTTTCTCTGATAGATAGTTGGAGTCTTATCATTTTTGGGGCGTTTTTTTGATTCTCATTTTGGATTATCATATTGATCATTGTTTTTCTGAGCGCAGGGTTCATTATTCTTTTGCTTTTCAACGGATCTCGACCGGATTGTGAGAGCCAACTTGGTGAGACGGTTCCTGGTTTTGCAGCTTTGCCAACTCGCTGACAATTCCTTACCACCCCTATTTATCAGCCACAGCCCTACCCTCACCAGAAAGGCCGAGATAACTCCTGTGGGCAGGATCTTTGGGCACGCCAAGCTTTATTGCCGGCAGTGTGCTTCCCTTCCTGGGTGACAAATTCGTCCCAATGGGTTGAGCATTGAATACGAAAACAAAAACTGAAATTGGCGCTCAAAGTCGGTATCCGGGACTTGACCCAATATTTAGCATTTGGCGGCGAGGTTAGAATGGGTAAGTGGACGGGCTTGTGAAACAATTGTCAACGGACGAAGGTGATTTGAACAAGGGTCGGAAATAGTATCCTAAATTCACCACCAAAATTGTAGAAGTATTATAAACCATAGGTTTATAAAGATTTAGATGTAATACTTGGGTGCAAGCAAAATTGCCATAGAACCTTATTAATAAAGGAATTCGTAAAATTAGGCGGTGGATTTTGGGTATTTACTTGACTTGACAATTAAAATCTAGGATATTTGTGATCCGATAGAATTGGGCACGATAGATAGAATTTTGAAAAATGAAGGCGAATTTCAAGATGTTGTGTTCGTTTTTTTTGCTCAGCCACGGCCTTCTGGAAACACCGATGACAGCAGGGGACTGCCTGTAAGAATAACTATATGAGCACAAAAAAAGTCCTTGTTATTGATGATCAGCGAAGCCAACTGAAATTAATGAAAAAAATGTTGGAGAAATTTGGTTATCTGGCGGTTACGGTCGATAGCGCAGAAGAGGCCGAATATATCTTAAGGTCTGGAGAAAACTTTTCAATGATCATTACGGATCTGAAAATGCCATGGTTAAATGGCTTAAATTTTTGCAAGAATGTGAAGATCTTTCATCCCAATTTAAAGATATATGCATTGTCCGGCTATCTTTATGATTATGATGTTAATGAATTACAGAATGCGGGCTTTGATGGGCTTTATCAGAAACCTATCAGCAAAGCGCAGTTAGTAGAAATTTTAAATGCTGATATCGAAAAAACCTGAGACAGTTCCTGTGGATATCATTGGACATGCCGAAACCCAATTTCCTATTCATCGGTGCACAGAAGTCTGCGACTACCAGCATCAGCGTGATGCTTTCAAACCACCCCGACGTTATCGTTGTCAAAGGGAAGGAACCGCATTTCTTTTCCGAAAACCGTCAATACGCCCGCGGTTGGGACTGGTATATGTCCCGTTTTTCACACTATAACGGCGAAAGGGCTATCGTGGATGCGTCCACGTCATACTCACGTGCAAGCGCCTTCCCGAATACAATATCGCGCATTATTAAGCATGCTCCGGACGCGAAAATCCTTTACTCAGTCCGTCATCCGCTTGACCGAATGGAATCGGCTTACATCGAGTGGATGACCACGCCAGGTTTTCCGTTTATTGAAAACTCCATAAATGATATGGTTCGCAGAGAGCCAAACATTATCGAGTCGAGCCGGTACTGGAAAAATATCAGCGTTTACAGAAAGTACTTTCCGGACCATCGCATTAAGATCATATGGTTCGATGAGTATGTTGCTGATCCGGATGCAGTGCTCACAGATATTTTCGAGTTTATGGGTGTAGATCCTCGGATTAAGATCCAGCACTCCCATTTGGTTATCGCGTCCAGCCAAAGTAGAATCAAAAAGCTGCAAATGCCAAATCAAACCGCCCATATTGATACCACCTGGAACCGAACGGATAGACAATGGGCTATAGAACAGATCGGCAATGACACACGACAATTCCTTGAATGGTGTGGAAAGCCGGCGGATTACTGGCGAATCGACCCGAATGACAAGACCTCGCCTTCGAAAATATAACCTTAGGTGATAAATTTATTTAACCATTCATAGACCATTAAACGATCTGGTCTATTCTTAAACGCCTTTCAGATTTACCCTATTGTTGCATAAAAAATATGCCAAAAATATATTTTATTATGATATTTCTATATGTTATGCATATCACACGGAAACTTTTAAAATCAACCCAGCGTGAATTCCAGGTAAAAACGTTTCGTAAGGCAAATTTTTAACCCTTAGGGAAAGTCCATGATACCGTAATTCCTTCGTTGCCAAGGGTTCGCGGTAGTTTACTACAGCGTCACCCTTGGACGCCTTGGACTTACGGCATCCTGAGATTTTGCAACGATAGTTTTTTTCCTTGTATTGCCCCAAAAGTATGTAAAACGAGTTATATTGTGAAGTGAATTCCACAATAATTATGTTCACATATTTTTAACTTAACGCTTTAATTTATTTATAATCAATTGTTTTAATAAGCTATTTATCTGAATAACTCGTTTGGCATAGTTTTTGGATAGAAAATACCCTTATCCAATTTTATCGCAATAAACCGGGCAAGAAACGTCAACTTTTAGGAGGCCTTTATCATGCCATTACCTATGGGGCATACTGCTATTGGATTAGCTGCTTACGAACTGAGTACGAATAATAATTCTAAGAGAAATCGTATAAAACTTATTATTTTTCTGACTATTCTTGCCAATATGCCCGACCTTGACGTTATTATTGGCCTTCTTATAAAATGGAATGGAAACGCCTTTCATCGTGGCCCGACTCATAGCTTATTATTTGCTTTGATTATGGGATTCCTTGCATCAAGAGCATGGAAGTTCTCATCTCAAATTCCAAGGATGAAGTTTGGTGTTTGTTTTTTGATAATCCTTTCCCATGTGTTAGCAGATTTTTTCTTTACCAGTTCGCCGGTTTCCTTTTTTTGGCCTTTTGAGGTAAGTTGGAGTTCCGGATATAGTGGCTGGGGGGATGTTTTAAATTCAGTTTTTTTTCAAGGAGTCCAAGACGCCGGGATCATAATCGGAAGTGCAATTTCAATAATACTTATCAGATTGATAAAAGGACATTGGCAAACCTTATTTGACTTTAAGATCAGGCAAAAACCGATAAATAAATAATGGAGTTTGAAATGAAAAGAGATAGGGTCGGAAATTTTCCTCGTGCCCAGGTGATTTGACAGGGGTCAAAAAAAGGATTTCGTTGACTTGAGAATTACAATTTAAGATATCTATAATCATAAGCTCAATTTCGTTGTTCGTAATTTTGGTATTTTCGATGGGACCCAGTGGTGGATAACTGTTCTAATATAGGAACAAATATGAAAAAGGCTCTGGTTGCGGTTTTTATTATTATAGCAGAACTCTCTACTTTTGCTTATGCGGAGCAACCGGTAGATGCATTACAGGAATTAATAGACCAAGGAACCAGCATATTAAAAGATCCGATTTATAAAGATACCGGCCAAAAAGAGATCCAACGTCAAAAGCTGTCGGAGATCGTAAAGCAAACCGTTGACTTTAAAGAATTTTGCCGGCATGCTCTGGCGAGCAATTGGTTAAAATTCAAGCCACGGCAACGAGATGAATTTACAGAGCTTTTTTCCAAGTTTGTAACGGTTTTTTACCTTGCCATGCTGCAGGATAAATATAATAATGAGAAAGTCATTCTAATCGGTCAAAACTTGATCAGCGACTCAAAAGCTGTGGTTCGGGTAAAGGTGCTTTGGAAGGATCTAGAAGTTCCGGTAGAAATTAAAATGATAAGACGGGGGGTTTCCTGGAAAGCATACGATATTATTATACTCGGAATCAGTGCGGTTGGGTTTTATGGGTCTCAATTTCAGGCGGTTTTATGTAAAGAAACCCCTGCTCAGATCATTGATCGATTAAAAATAAAAATTAGAAAAATCGAAGATCTACTCCAAACGAGTTTTTCGAAAAGGTCCCGGATGAATTTAGTGTTTTTTTGGAAACGATATTAGAAACAGCAAAAAATGAGATTGATCTGCTCAAGGATCCTATCACATTCATCTCCAATGTTGAGTAGTATGTCATCACGGGTATTTTTATGAAGTAAATTGGAAGTTGCGGTTTGGCTTGATCAATTTTCTCCTTAAGCTTTTTCAGCCTGTCCTCGATAAGTTCCAGCAGATCCATTGCAACATGACTCTATTTTTACCTAAGTTGAGCGATTTTTTGCGAAGAGATGTGCTGAGATCTTGATGCATAAAGGTTCGCGAAAACCGCAGGCATACCCGTGGATATGTCGAGGATTTTCGCGGATCCTTGATGCGCAAGAGATCGGTGCAGATCGAGTAAAAAATCGCTCAATTTAGGTTTTAGCAACTTCCCGATAAACTTTACACATCCATGGTCAATCTGAAACGAGTCAATGATATCTGCAATCATATAGAATTTGACCGAACAAACAACTATCTGATAATAATAAAGTCATAAGTAAAAATCCCGGCCCAAAGGACCAGGATTTTTACTGAGAATTTGAAAAAAATAATATGTTGAAATTCAAACAAGTTTCGATATATGTAACCGGTACAAATTGACTTCCTTCTGGACTGAACCCATAAGGTATTGAAATAATATCAAGGGAATAAAGATCTTCGGCAACAAAAAAATCCCAAAAAGCGTTTGAGAAAGGGAAAAAATTATGTTCACTGAAATGCAGTTGGATAGATATGCAGATGTGCTCTTATGGGGGCTTAAAACATCCCGCAGCGGCAGATTCAAAAAAAATGACATCGTACTGATACGATATAATACACTTGCCAACCGTCTGGCCGAAATTGTCTACGTCAAGCTTTTGGACAGGGGAATGAATCCGGTCCTGCGAATGAATCTGACAGCGACCATGGAGCAAAGCTTTTTCAAACTTGCAAATAACAAACAGATTGTCTTCCAGCCACCCGGTGAAAAAGAACTTTTTAAAAATTTAAACGGCGCTATTTTTCTCCATGCACCGGAATCTATTACCCACTTGAGCGATGTAGATCCCAAAAAGATTGGAAAAGCTGCTATAGCCAGAAAATTCTTGCGCGATATTCTCGATGAGCGGGATCAATCAGGCGCTTTCGGCTGGACCCTGTGTGCCTACCCCACAAAAGAACAGGCCCGGCACGCCAGACTCTCCCTGCGGGCGTATGCTGACCAAATCGTAAAAGCATGTTTTCTAAATCGGACGTCACCGGTTTCACATTGGCAAAATGTTTTCAGAAACGCAACATCCATTAAAAAATGGCTCAACAGCATGAAAGTAAATTTCTATCATATTGAATCTGAAAATATTAATCTTAAAATAACACCCGGAGAAAAAAGAAAATGGATCGGCATTTCCGGCCATAACATTCCGAGCTTTGAACTATTTTTATCACCGGACTGGAGAGGAACCAGCGGAATATACTTTGCGGATCAGCCCTCATTTCGAAGCGGCAATTATGTAAAAGGCGTAAGACTTGAATTTAAAAAAGGCGCTGCAGTTAAAATCACTGCCCGAAAAGGAGAAAATTTTGTAGTCAAACAGCTCTCAATGGATAAGGGAGCCAACAAGCTGGGCGAATTTTCTCTTACAGACAAAAGATTTTCAAGGATCAACAAATTCATGGCAAACACGCTTTTTGATGAAAACTACGGTGGGAAGAACGGCAACTGCCACGTGGCGTTGGGTGCTTCCTATGCAGATACTTATGACGGCAATTCACAAGAATTAACCAAAGAAAAAAAGAAAGCCCTCGGTTTCAATGATTCCGCCCTGCACTGGGACCTTGTCAACACTGAAAAGAAAAGGGTTGTCGCTCATCTTGCATCGGGCAACAAGGTTACAATCTATGAAAACGGAAAATTTACAGTGTAAATCCTAGTTTTCGTTCGGGCACTAAATAGAAAATTATTTCAACTTTTCAGGGATAATCAATGCCGCAATCGATTTCATTTTTCTTTGGTTTTGATTTTTTTATGGATTTTTAATTTGACCCTAATCGATATACATTGCCGATGAGTTGTGGTAATAATAAAAGACATTTTCGTATCAACTCGTGGAGATTGAAAGTTTTTTAAGGAGCTAAAAATGGAATGTGAACGGTGTAAAGAGACCATCGACAAGGGCGAACAACGGGAACATCACGGGCAGATCTTGTGTGAAGATTGCTATATGGATTTGCTCTCCCCCGCCCGCACATGTGACCCGTGGGCGGTTCACAGTGCCCAAACTCTTGCCAGAAAGAGCGGCGGCAGTTTTGAACTAACTGAAATCCAGAAAAAGATTCTCGAGATTGTCGAAGAGACCGGCGGTGCAGAGCCCAGCGTGATCGTGGAAAGACTTCAAATCAAACCGGCGGATTTAGAACGTGAGGTTGCGGCACTCCGGCATATGGAGAAGATAAGGGGAGAACTGAGGCAGGGGAAAAAATTTTTGATCCTTTGGTGATTTGCTGTTCCGGTTCCCATAACGTTCTCATATTCGCCGGGACACCTCAAAGAGGCTGTCTATTGTGAAGACTCCGTCCGATGCCATAGAGTTTGCCAACATTCTCCATCACCTCAACTACCGGTGGAGTGCGGAGGCACTTGCCCTGTCCAAAGGTGACAAAGCTCCGTTTGAGCT
>CAZDAB010000015.1:0-18135 GCA_964502855.1 uncultured Desulfobacteraceae bacterium
TAACTCGGACATGGAAAAATGGAATGATGGAATATTGGAATAATGATTTAAAGAACATGACATTCCTCTATTTAATTCCCATCAACAGGAATTTTACAATAACCCAACTTTCCATTTTCCCAGAACCCAATATTCCAGTGTTCCAATATTCCAACATTCCAAATATGAGCGAAGCGAACTAACTTGTTCTTTTTCAGCTTTGATCCAACACTTCTCTTATCTTTTTAGCAAGTTCACTTTTAACCACCGGCTTCATGACATATCCGCGAATGCCCATGGCCCTTGCCTTATCCGAGCTGATTTTCTCGGAAAATCCGGTACAAATGATAATCGGAATATCAGATCTTATTTCCATGAGTTTTCTGGCAAGCTCGATACCCGTCATGTTCGGCATGGTTGTGTCAGTAATGACCAGATCGAACTTATCGGGAGCTGCCCGAAACGCTTCAAGTGTTTCTATGCTGCTGGTTCGTGCGGTAACATGATAACCGAGTCGTTCCAGCATCTGCTGAGACATTCTAACAATCTGCTCTTCATCATCAACTAAAAGGATTCGTTCTTTGCCCCCTTCCACAGGTAATAGGGCCTGGAGTTCTTTTTTTTCGGCCTGGATTTGGATTACCGGCAGGTAAATATGAAATGCGCTTCCTTTGCCCGGTTCACTGTAAATTCTTATGTCACCTCCATAGCTTTTGACAATGCCGTGCACCATGGCAAGGCCCAGCCCGGTGCCTTTATCTTTTTTCTTGGTAGAAAAATAGGGTTCAAATATGCGATCAATTATAGACTTATCGATGCCTGCGCCGGTATCCGCCACTGTCAAACAAACATATGAACCGGGAAGCATGGCCGGATCTTTTAAGTCCTCCATTTCTAGAGTAATCTCTTTTAGGGTTACCTCCAGTTTGCCGCCTTCATCTTCCATTGCATGAAAAGCATTGGTCAAAAGATTCATGGCAACCTGATGAATCTGTGTGGCATCGGCCATAACCAACCCGCAGGTATTGCTGATATTCTGGTTGATTTCAATGGTACTCGGCAAAGAAGATCTGATGAGTTTCAATGCCTCTCTGATAACCATCTGAATTTTTAATGGTTTCAGTTTCTGATCAACCTGTCTGCTGAATGTTAGGATCTGTTTGACCAGGTCTCCGGCACGATGCGCAGCGATAAGCACTTCCTGCAGATTGTCATGTAACGGGGTTCCTCTTTCAGCATCATCTAATGCCAATTCAGTATATCCAGACATGGAAAAAAGGATATTGTTGAAATCATGGGCAATCCCTCCGGCCAAAGTACCGATGGACTCCATTTTTTGTGCCTGAAAGAGGCGTCGCTCCAATTCAACTTCATTGGTTATGTCACGTTTTATATATACAAAATTTGTAATTTTGCCTGATTTGTCCAATACAGGTGAGATTGTCGCATCCGCCTCATAAAGGCTTCCGTCTTTTTTTTTGTTAACAACGCGTCCATGCCAGGCATTCCCGCGGGCAAGGGTATCCCGCATTTTTTTATAAAACAAAGCTCCATGCTTTCCGCTTTCCAAAATCCGTGGGGTCTTCCCAATCGCATCTTTGCGACCGTAACCTGTGAGGCGCTCGAATGCAGGATTGACATATTGAATCATTTCGTCTCGGTCGGTAATAAACACAGACTCCGCAGCCTGTTCGATGGCTATTGCCAGGAGATTTCGTTCTTTTTCAGCTTGCTTTCTTTGGGTAATATCCGTGACAAATGCAAAGGAGCCCCGTACCTCGCCCGATTCATCCCTGATTGTTGTGGCATTGTAATATATGTGCAGGTCTTGACCGTTCTTTTTTTTCAGGGTAATTTCATAACTTCGATGAGGTGAGGTGGATATCTTTGAGGTTTGTTCAATAAAAACCTTTCGGTTCTCATCATCTACGAAGTCAAGGGGTGTTTGGCCAAGCATCTCATCCTGACTGTAGCCAAGCATTTTACAAAGGGACTCGTTAACTTCGATGGTTTTTCCTTCAGGATTTAGCAGCCAGCATCCTTCCGATGTGGTTTTAAGAAGGGTTCGGTATTTTGTCTCACTCTCCCTTAGCGACTTCTCGGCGTGTTTGCGCTCGGTGATGTCAACAAGCGCTCCCACAATGGCAACGGTTTGACCATCCCTTACCACCGGCGCCTCATGCACCTCGACCCAAATTTTTCGTCCCTTGATCCCTACAAGTTCCAGTTCGTAGGACGGCTGCGTCTCGCCGGTCTGAATCGCCTTTTCGGTTATCTCAAACCCAATCTCGTTGATGGGATTATCGGTGGTGAACTCCGTCCAGCGCACCAGCGCTTCTTCCGGCTCGCAGTCAATGAATTCCCGGGTTTGCGGACTTAGGTAGGTTAGTTTATGTTCTGTGTCGTGTGAGTAGAAAAGATTGGAACTGTGCTCCACGATGTTCCGCAATTTCTCCTCGCTCTTCCGCAGCGCCTCCTGGCTCTGTTTTCGCTTGACGATGTCATAACTCGCCATTTTATACATAATTAAAACGGATATGCCGATGAGAACACACAAGGCCAGGGTTATATACCCAATTGTTTTAATTAAGGGGGCTGAAATACTTTCTGAAATTGATTTCAGTTTGATGAGATGGATGACATTCCAACCGGGAAGTATGTCAATTTTATTCTGATATATCATATATTCATTTCCGGATGTGTCTACGACACGATTCCGGCTCTTCATCTCAAATCCAGTCCAGCTCCAGGGTCCGTTTCCAAATTGTTTTGTTTTTGAAATTTCAGACAGTTTCTCATCCGAAATCTTCCAAAGAGATTGGTAACGCCATTCTTTATGGCTTGACATAAATACAATACCATGGGGGTCCGCAATGAGTATATTTTCTCCATGGGCATGAAGCTGAAGGGCAACAAGCTCTTTTTCTATCTGTTCAACAGAAGCCTTCACAACGACAACCCCAATGGGGCTGTTTTGGCCTTTTTCATAAACCGGGTGGCTGTAATATACCCCTCGCTTTTTCGAAGTCACACCTAATGCCATATATACGAAAGGGTTTCCATGAATAGCCTGTTGAAAATAAGGGCGAAATGAATAATTTTTCCCCACAAAACTGTTAGGGGTATTGCGATTACTCGATGCTATGGTCAACCCTTCTCGATTCATCACATAAGAGACACTGGCATCCAGGGCAACTTGGAAATGGTCTAAAATAAAGTTTGCTTTAGCCAATTTCTCTTCGGTAGGAGTGGAGAGCGCATGTTGCAATTCTTTAAGCCCGGACAGGGCCTTTACCGACTTTAAGTTCTCATTTAGAAAAGAGAAGACGCGATTTCTTATACTTTCAGTCTTATAATTGGCCTCTACTTCAGCTTTGTTGAATGCAGATTTCTTCAAAGATGAATAATAAAGATACCCTCCTGAAGAAAAAGAGAGGAAAGCCAGCAAAGCTAATACCAATAAAATTGTACGAAGTTTCATTTTGGATTCTCATATAATTGAGGGGTCGGGGAGTTTTTTAATTTAACCGCTCCATAAATAATCAGCAACTACACCGTACAAACTCATGCATAAGGGCTCGTAACGAAAAAACAGTGTATCAATATTTAAATAAATAGGTTTGGCAGATAACATTTTTCATCTTTTCATTACAAATTTATTAAAGCGCTGTTTTTTCGCAACGATCCCTAATGCATTCAAACAGTGTACGGTTTCGTTGCTGATCATTCATTCCGCTTATTTGGGACTCTAAAAGAAAAACTCCCCGACCCCTCATGTAATTTTATTTAAATAAATATTTTTAATAATCATAGACCGTTAAAATTCTTTAACTCTTTAATAATAGCATCAGAAAAATGTAAATGCAATTAATTTAGAGGAAAAGGTAAAGGTTAGTACCGTCGGGAAACGGGTAAATTTTTTGTTATTTTTCTCTTTTCAAGCAGGATGATTTCAATTCGGATGATTGAATATGGAAAAATCTTGACAATATAAGATTTTCAATCTATTTAACTCAAAAATTTATTTGTTCAACGTAATGGTTCCCTATAGCGAGACCTTTGAAAAATGTTCAATTTTGTTCAAGGTCAAGGAAGGCGAACATTTTAACCACAGGAATACATTGAGTATTTTGAGGATTAAAATTTGAGCCTGACGCAGAGATTGGACAAAAGGGGGCGTTTTGCAATGTTTTCGCAGGGACTAACAGGGAAACCGGTGAAATTCCGGTACGGACCCGCCGCTGTAACCCCGCTCTTTTTCTTTCGAAAAAGAGAACTCTTTTAGCACGGTAACGCCACTGTATTGAAGAATCAGTATGGGAAGGCGGCTAAAAGGGCGGGGGAGTCAGAAGACCTGCCATTTTGTTTGGCGTTGGGGAAAAGGTAAATCCTCAAGCGGTAACCGCTTGAGGATTTTTTTTTGTTATGAAAGCAGCAATTCTTGAAGAACCCGGAAAATTGGAAATAAGGGACGTACGAACTCCGGACTGCCCGCCCGGCGGGGTGCTGGTAAAAGTTAAAGCTTGTGGAATTTGCTCTTCCGATGCAAAGATGGTGACGAGCGGGCATCGGGCGCTGAACTACCCCAGGATCCTTGGCCATGAAATTGCAGGAGTTATTGAACAAAGCCGCACAACCTCGTTTAAAGAAGGCGACCGAATACAAATTGCCCCGGGGCTTCGATGCGGCAAGTGCTCCTATTGCCTTAAGGGAATGGATAACCTGTGCCCGAATCGAGAAATTTTAGGGTTTACGTATAACGGCGGCTTTGCCCAATACATTGCAATTCCCATTGAGGACGGCATTGTCGGAAGCCTCAATATCATTCCTGACGCAGTAAGCTATAATCATGCGACTCTGGCTGAACCCCTGGCCTGTTGTATTAATGCTCAGAACAAAATCAATATTACTAAAAATGATACGGTGTTGATCATCGGAGCAGGTCCTCTGGGTCTTTTACATGCACTTGTTGCCAAACTAAAAGGGGTTGAACATATTTTAATCAGTGAACCGCAAACTCATCGACGAAAAACAGCCATCCACACCTGGGCCGACACGGTCATCGATCCCGGCGCCGATAATATGACGGAAAAAGTTATGACGGCAACACACAACAAGGGTGTGGACGCACTCATATTTGCCTGCTCCCAATTGGGAATTAATGATACGCTTATAAAATTACTGGCCCCGGCGGGCAGGGTCTCAATTTTCAGCGGCATTGCTTCTCAATTCTCACAAAGCAGCATTGACTTCAATCAGATCCATTATAATGAATTTTTCATCAGCGGTGCTTACGGGTGCACCGCCGATCAAAATCGCAAAGCCATGGATTTGATCTCATCAGAACCTCGGCTGGCACAAGAATTAATAACTCACCGTGTCAATCTTGATAGTATCCATCAAGGCATTGAATATACGGCATCACAAAAAGGATTAAAAACCATCGTGGAGGTTTCGCATGAATGACAAGTTCAAAAAATTCGGAAATTCGATCACCTCTTTAATTTCAGGTATAGACCTAAACAGAAAACAAACAAGAGAATTGGTTTCTGAAATTCTCAACAATAAACAGTCTGAAATTCATCAGGGAGCATTTCTTGCGGCGATTACTGCCAAAGGGCCCTGTCCTGATGAAATTGCCGGAGCATGGGATGCAATTTACGATATTGATACGGTAAAAATCCGGCCGGATACAAAACAGCCCATGGTCGACAACTGCGGCACAGGCATGGACAGTTTCAAGACTTTCAATATCAGTACGGCTGCAGCCATTGTGGCTGCGGCCGGCGGCATCTGTCTTGCCAGACATGGAGCAAGGGCCATTACTTCACGTTGCGGCACAGTTGATCTTTGTGAAACCCTGGGTGTGGATGTAGAATGCCCTGTGGAAACTGTCAAAACAAGCATAGAAAAAGTCGGTATCGGCCTTTTCAATGCCATGAGTCCTTTTGTGCATCCACAGGCCCTGTTCAGGATACTTTCCCAGATGAGTTTCGGCAGCATCCTTAATATCGCTGCATCTCTGGCAAACCCGGTCATGCCCAAATATGGTGTACGGGGGGTTTACGCCAAACAGATGATCTCTCCTGTTATTGAAACCATGAAAGAAATCGGCTTTAAAAGGGCCCTGGCGTTTCATGGCACCTCAGGAACCGGGGTTGGAGGAATAGACGAGCTGTCTCCAGTGGGAAAAAGTTATGTTGCAGAGTTGGAACCGGACGGCAACATCTTGCGTTATACAGTCGACCCCAACTCTGTGGGTCTGATGAATACAATCAAATTGAAAGACATTGCAGCAAGAAACGATCCGCGAGAAGAAGCCCACAGGCTTTTAAGGCTGTTCACAGGCATAGACAAAGGCCCGTTGTACGAGACGATTTGCCTGAATACGGCACCTATTTTCTATGTAACGGGAGAAGTGGACACTTTACAGAAAGGGGTGGAAAAGGCTCGTGACATCATCGATTCCGGACAGGCAATGGATAAATTGTGGCAATGGGTACAGAGCCAAAATCGAAACCCGCATGCCGGGGAAGAGAACCTTAAAGCCCTTCTGGGAAAGATTTAGGCAAGATCCCAGTCAACTTCTATGATGATTCAGTCAGATTCTAAATTCAAGTAAAGAATCCTGGCCCAAAGGACCAGGCTTTGGTTATCCCCAGAGGGGATTTGCTTTTTAGAATCTGACTGAATCATCATAGAAATTGATCTATTGAAATTCCAAATAACAAATCCCAAAAAACAAACAAATAACAATGACCCAAATTCAAAATCCCAAACAAAAAAAACAATCGCATTGAATCGGTTTGGAATTTGTAATTTGAGATTTATTTGGAATTTGGTGCTTGGGATTTGTGATTTTAGACACCAAACTCCAAGGCAGAGCCGGATAACTCTGACCCGGCCCAAAGGACCAGGTTTTTCAGTGTAAAATAAAAGGAAAATCGTGAAATGCGACGTTTTTTAGTGGAACTGCTAATTATCCTAACAATATTATTCACTTTATCGGGAACCGGGCATACCGGTGAAACCGGTCATTATGCTAACGGGTTAGAGGGAATTAAAGCTGCTACCGTACCTGGTCCGGGCCTGTATTATATAATGTATAATTTATTTTACACTGCTGATGAACTGAACGATAAAAACGGAGATAAGCTTGACGTAAATTTCGATGTATCTGTTTTTGCCAATGCACATCGACTCATTTGGGTTTCTCCTGTCAAAATATTAGGAGGGGATTATTTGTTTGATGCAACCTTACCCTTTATTTACACCGATATCAAGGTTAAGGCTGCAGGGATCAGCGATAAGGCCTTTGCATTGGGCGATATTTGTGTTGAACCCTTTGCTCTGTCCTGGCATGGCGGCCGTTATGACGCTTGTTTTGGACTGGCCGCTTATCTGCCGGTAGGAAAGTACAATCAAAATAAGGCTGCTTCACCGGGGAAAGATTTCTGGACCGGAATGCTTACACTCGGGGGAACCTATTATTTCGATACGCAGAAAACCTGGTCGGCCTCAATTCTCAGCAGATATGAGATTCATAGCAATAAAAGCGAATCTGATGTCAAACCGGGAAATGACTTTCACTTCGAATGGGGCATCGGCAAGACACTGGCAAAAATCTGGGATGTCGGACTGGCCGGTTACTGCCAATGGCAAGTGACCGATGACAGTGGTTCGGACGTAAGTTGGGATAAAAGCGTCCATGATCGAGTTTGGGCCATAGGTCCGGAGGTGAGCACCTTTTTGCCTTGTTTGGGGCTTGGAATTTCGCTCAGAGGTTTACGGGAGTTTGATGCAGTGGACCGTTCTGAGGGCTACATAATAGTTTTGAATCTAACAAAAATATAAAAAAAGAGGGTATCAATGGTCTCAAAACAAATTAGCATAAAAGAAATTATTGAAAGGATTGTTCCGCTTGACCACGAGTGGAAGGAAAAGGCAAAAGAGCGAACTGCTCAACTGGTAATGCCCACCCGGGCGTTGGGAAGGCTTCATGATATATCGGAACGGTTATGCGGAATACAGAAAACCCTCAAGCCGAAAATAGATCGTAAAGCCGTTCTGGTAATGGCAGGAGATCACGGAGTTGTCGAGGAAGGCGTGAGTGCTTACCCACAGGAGGTCACCGGCGCAATGGTACAAACATTTTTAGCCGGTGGAGCCGGTATTAACGCCATATCCCGACATATTGGAGCAGACGTTCAGGTTGTCGATATGGGAATTATTCAGGACTTAGATCCTGATTCCATTGATGGTGGACATAAACTGTTGAAGCACAAACTCTCCCATGGTACCGCCAATCTGGCGAAAGAGCCCGCCATGACCCGTCAACAGGCTGAAAAAGCTATTTTAATTGGATTCCAGCTGGCCTCGGATTTATTTGGAAACGGGATAGAGATTCTGGGTACCGGAGATATGGGGATCGGCAACACAACCCCTTCGGCAGCTATTGGCGCCGTGATTACCGGCAAAACCCCTGAGCAACTGGTCGGACGGGGGACCGGAATAGATGATAATAGTCTTATAAAAAAACGGGAAGTCGTAACCCGGGGAATTCAGGTAAACAACCCGGATCCCCGTGACGGTCTGGATGTGCTGTCCAAGGTTGGCGGTTTTGAGATCGGCGGTATCGCCGGATGTTTTCTGGCCGGGGCATTTCACAGCCGTCCCGTGGTCATCGACGGCTTTATTTCAACCGCAGGGGCTCTGATCGCTCATACATTATGCCCTCTTGTAACAGAATATGTTTTTGCGGGGCACCGTTCCGAAGAGGCCGGCCACGGGGTAATGTTGAAATACCTTGGACTGGAGCCTATTCTGGATCTTGGAATGCGTCTCGGAGAAGGCACCGGAGGCGCCCTGGCCATGGGAGTAATGGAGGGTGCGGTTCATGTATTTAATGAAGTGCTCACTTTTAAGGAAGCCGGGGTTACTGATAAAAATTAATACCTAAACTGAGCGTTTCAAATTTTTGAAATGGTTAATGTAACAATATTTTTAAGGTATTCTGGCATTTTGAATTTCAATAATTTGAAACCCTACGGGATTTCCAATTTCACCGCATCTACTGCGTCAGATGCCGTTCCGCATAGACGACTATAGCGAAACAACATCTTCATTGTATCTGCGGCAAACTTGAAAATCGCTCAATTCAGGTAATATTTTTCTTGACGCAGCCCCTTTGTTTGGTCTAAATAATCTCTGTTTTGTTCAGATGCTCGATGTTGAGCTTAATAGGGAACCCCGTTAAAATCGGGGACGGGCCCGCCGCTGTAATCCCGCCTTTTTTCTGATTTCATGTGGAAAAGGGAACCCGCTTAGCCATTGTGTACCACTGTTCGGATATGAATGGGAAGGTTGCTAAGAGGGCGGGAAAGTCAGAAGACCTGTCTGAACATAAGGCATAATCTTCGTGGACGGGAGGTGCCTTGGTTAGATCTTGAGGATAAAAAAGGGAAATCCCCGGATCGATTTAATTCGGTCCGGGTTTTTTTTGGTCCCGGACCCTAACTAGTTTCCATCCATAAATGGTTATTTTTCCGATGAGTGGCGTTCTCCGCGGGTTTCCGCCCTCGAGGTACTTCAAGTACGCCTCGGGCGAAAACCCTTGTGCGGCCTTACTCATCGAAAAAATCCCTCATTTATAAATTGGAAACTGCTTAGTGCTCAAATGTATTTATGGATGGGCACTAACTATAAATAGCGTTAGGGAAGGAGGAAAAATTATGAAAAAGTGGTTAGGTTGTTTGGCTGTTTGTATGGCTTTATGGGTTCCGGGGTTAAGTCAGGCGGAAGATGTACAAAAAGACAAAGAAATCCTATCAACCATGGAAGAAGTAGTGGTTACGGCAGGCAGGGTAAAGGAAAAGAAAAAGGAGATTACATCCAACGTAACGATTATTGATGAAGAAGAGATAAAGATTTCTTCAGCCACGGATCTCGGTGATTTGCTTGCCGAAAAGGGTGTCGGACATATTCAAAAATATCCGGGCACCTCAACCTCTATCGGTATACGCGGTTTCAGAACAGATGCAACCGGAGTTGACCTTGCGGGCAAGGTGCTGGTCCTGATTGACGGACGAAGAAGCGGAACCGGTAATGCGTCAAAAATTATGACCAAAAACATCGAAAGGATAGAAATAATAAGAGGGCCCGCCTCTGTTCAATACGGTTCAGCCGCTATGGGCGGAGTCGTAAACGTCATCACCAAACGGGGAAAGGATAAACCCACCGCATTTATTGAAGGAATTTTGGGAAGCTATGATTATCAGGAATCAAGTGTGGGGTTTTCAGGAAAATATAAAGCCTTTGATTTCTCGGGCAGTTTTACCAGAGATTCCAGGGATGATTATGACACTGCCGACGGTGACAAGTACAAAAACACGGCGTATGATTATAAAAATAGCGCCAGCCTGAATCTCGGATATGAGTTCTTGCCTGAAAATCGAGTCAGTGTTATTTACACTTATTTTGATGCTGATGATGTGGGTAATCCGGGCTATCTTAGCCAAAATGATCTCGATGATCATAGTGATAAAGAAAACAAATCCGTTGATTTTGTCTATGACGGCAAAAGCCGTGACGAACTCTTTTCCTGGAAAGTCAGATATTTTGACGGTGAAGATGAAGATGAATGGTTTAATCCTGTTGCGAGCAATCCCGACTTCTGGGATGACGGTATCCCCGCTAAGCTAACCGTTGATTTCAAGGGATCTCAGGCGCAGTTTTCTTTTCACCAGGATTATCTCCTTGTTACGGCAGGTTTTGATTGGGTGAATTATGAGACTGAAGATAGTAAATATAGTCCAAAGAAGACCGAATATAATGATTCTGCCGGGTTCCTCCTCGCGAAGACCAGACTTCTTGACGAACGGCTGATCATTTCCGGTGGCGTGAGGTATGATCATTATAAGGTAGAGGTAAAATCAAATGAAGGCGGAACCGAGAAGGACAATTATACCTGTCCCAGGGCGGGTATTGCCTATCTGCTCACCGATTACTTAAAGGTGAGGGCAAACTATGGAAGGGCATTCAGGATGCCCACAGCACAACAGTTGGCCGGCGATATGATGATGTGGTCCGTACGTTACGTGGGCAACCCTGATCTGGATCCCGAAAGAAGCGACACCTATGAAGGGGGCCTGGACTTTTCCATGGATTCTTTCAATTTATCCCTTACCTATTTCCACACCGATTTCGATGACAAGATTGAAAGCTACACAAAACTCAATGGTGACACATCATACAGAAATCTTGGGAAAGCTGAAATAGAAGGCATTGAAGGCAGTTTCTCATTTGATATAGGTTCCCTGTTTTCATGGGATTATCAGGTCAAACCATATGTGAGTGTTATCTATCTTCCCACATACGAAGATGAGGAAACCGGTGAAGACCTTAAACACACATCAGATTATAATGTATCATACGGCATTACGGTATCTGACTTTAGCGGTCTTTCTACAAACCTTAACCTTTCCTATACGGGAAAACAGGATATAACCGATTATGAGGGCGGCACGTATCAAACCATAACAAAAGGCGGTTTCACGGTAGCAAACCTGACGATCAGCAAAAAGATCTTGAATACTGAAAAATACGGAAGTATTACCTTGAAAGGGGAAATTCAAAACCTCTTTGATAAAAATTATGAGTACATTCAGGGGTACCCCATGCCGGGAAGAAATTTCTTTATTGGAATGAAATATGATTATTAAAAGGTATTTTAAATGAAAATTAAAAAACGATTCCTCGCCAACTCTGCCGGATTACTGTTTGTTATTTTATTTGTCACCATTTGGACAATTTCCCCTGCCCTTTCCTATCCTGTAACATTTGTCGATTCCAGCGGAAAAAGTATTACAATCAATAAAAGACCGGAAAAAGTTGTATCACTGGTACCTTCCATCACCGAAATAATATTCAAGGTCGGTGCCGGTGATACGGTAAAGGCTGTCACATACCACGACAATTATCCCGGTGAACCGGATTCTATAGAGATACTCGGCGGTTTTTTCTCACCTTCTCTTAAGGGGATTGAAGCCGTGCAGCCGGACATTATCTTTCTTTCCGGTCTGCATAAAAAGGTAATGGAAAAATTCGGTCATGGAAAATGTAAGCTCATCAACCTTGAAACAAATTCCATCGCCGACAGTTACAACAACATCCGTTTGCTGGGGAAAATCTTTAATAAAGAAAAACAAGCCGTCGAATTGGTTGATGAAATAACAACACAACTCCGGATTATTTCCGATAAAGTGGAGAAAATACCCGATTCAAAAAGGAAAAGGGTGTTGCGACTCATGGGGAGTGACCCGGTCATGACACCCGGAGACGATTCTTTTCAAAACGAAATGATCAAAGCCGCAGGAGGTATTCCGCCGGTGCTCGCTAAAAATGGAGATATCGTGGTGATCACCAAACAAGAGTGGATGAAATTTAACCCGCAGGTGATTTATGGCTGTGGTGATGACAGGGAAACCGCCAAGAAATTTTTTAATCGTCCGGGATGGAAAGATGTGGATGCCGTTAAAAACAGACAGATATATTACTTCCCCTGTGACCTTACCTGCAGGGCCGCTACCCATACCGGCTATTTTGTCTCATGGCTCTCTGCAAGAATCTACAAAGATGAGTTTTCAAAGAAAGAAAATCATATTTTAGAAGAACAGGTATTCAAGTCCATCGGTCTTGATCTTGATCTTGATTACATAAAAGAGATGCGCATTTCATGCAGCCACATCCATGATTTTTTAAACAAAACCCTGATTATTGATTTCAAGAGCCCCATGTCTTTAGTCTCTACCCTTGAGGGAGAACGTAACGGCATAGAATCTGTGGGCAATCATTACTCTCCTCCACCCTGCTGGGCAATAGGCCACAAATCCGGCTTAAGTAGTTTAAGAAAACGGGTATATCAGGTTATTAACAAATCAGAGGACACAACCAGTTTTCTTTTTACAGGTGCGGACATGGACAACCTGGTCATCAAGCGTGAAAAATTTAGAGACATGGAGGTGTGCGTTTTAGTAACGGCCGGTGTGAAGTCAAATGCAGTCAGAATGTCAAGGGATGAGGGGAGGTTTTATGAGCCCGGTACTATTAATATCATCCTATTGCCCAATATGAAACTCACCTCAAGGGCTATGACCCGGGCCATTATCAGCGCCACAGAGGCTAAAACCTCAGCATTAATGGATTTGGATATCAGAAGCAGCTATTCTTCTTTGTTGCATCAAGCCACCGGAACCGGAACGGATAATATGATCGTTGTCCGGGGAACCGGTGTTGAAATCGACAATTCCGGCGGCCATTCAAAATTAGGAGAGCTGATTGCAAAGGCGGTATACCAAGCGGTTCAGGAAGCCATTTGCAAACAAAACAAAATTACCGCTTCCCGCAATATCTTCCAGCGTTTAATGGAACGAAACATAAGCATATACCGCCTGATATCCGGCATGAAGTGTAAGTGTATTCCGAAAAAGTGCGCTCTTTTGGGATCGGTTGAAGAAATTCTTCTTGATCCTCGTTATTCCGGCTTTGTTGAATCTGCTTTGGTATTAAGCGACAATTATGAAAAAGGATTGATTAAAGATCTTTCAACCTATGAGTTGTGGTGCCGTTTGATAGCAGAGGATATCGCAGGAAAGAAAATTGAACAGATGAAGGAACTTGTTTTTATGGATGATATGCCGGTAGTGCTGAAGATGGCGTTGAATGCCGTCTTGAACGGGGTTAGTTTTATCAGATCGTAACCATGCACAAAATGAAGGGATGAAATCATGATAGACATATTTATCAGCGGCGGCCCGGTCATGTATCCGCTTCTGGCGTGTTCCATCATCGTATTGACCGTAATTATTGAACGGATTTTTTTCTGGATCGGCACAGATATGCACCGGGACAAACCGCTTGTGGATGAAGTTCTCGAGCTGTGCCAAGAAGGACACTGGGAGTCTGTAAGAATAAAAACCAAGCCTTCCAAAGACTATATAATTAAAATTCTTATCACCGGAATTCTTCATCGAGACTTTTCTATGGTTAAAGCTATGGAATCGGCTGCTGCCGAACAGATCAAGCGGATGCGTCAATTTATGGGAATTATAGACACCATGATTACCGTGGCGCCGCTTCTGGGTATTTTCGGGACGGTCATCGGGATCATTCTTTCCTTTGAAGCGCTGGGCTCGGCGGGCATCGAACACCCGCAGGTGGTTACTGCGGGAATCGCGCAGGCTCTGATTACCACGGCAGCCGGATTGGGGATTGCGATTCTTTCGGTCTTTCCGTACAATTATTTTAATTCGCGGGTTGAAAAGTCTGCACTTGCCATCGAAAAATACGCAACGAGTCTCGAAATTGTCTATGAAAAACTGGTCAACCATAACGGAAAACAAAAAGTGATCAAAAATGAAAGTTGATTTTCAGACAGGTAAAAAAGTCCGCATTGAAATGCTTCCTCTGATTGACATCGTATTTTTGCTCCTTGTATTTTTTATCTATGCAATGCTTTCCATGGCAGTGCATCGCGGGTTGCCGATTCTTCTGCCCACATCCTCATCCGCCGATATAGATAAATCATTGCTACTTTCCGTGACTATAAAATCAGACGGAACCCTATTTGTTGACAAAGAACAAATTGATCTTAACGATCTGGCAGCCGTTTTGAAAAGAAAAACCGGTGAAGATAAAGAACCCGGTGTATTGCTTTTTGCTGAGAGCAGCCTTTCATACCAAAACCTTTTCCGGGTGCTGGACAAGATCAGGATGGCGGATATCCATCGAATTTCTCTTCAGGCAGATGTTGAGCAGTGAAACGAATAATACTATCGGCCATACTTGCTCTGGGTATACACGGATTTCTCCTGGGATTGAAATTTGATGGCCTCAAGAGAACATCCGGTGAAAGGCCGAAACTCAGAGTTATGAACATGAGCCTTGCGCCCAGGCAACCCAGGATGACCACGCCCAAAGCTGCTGTTAAAAAGCCGCAAATCAAAACAAAAAAACATCCTGTTGCCCAAAAAACAAAGCCAAAGCATTTTCCCAAGCCCAAACCCAAAAAAGTCATTAAAGAGGCTATCCAAAAAGCGGAAAAGGACCTACCAAAAGCCATTCCTGAAAAAACCGTGGATATGCCCAAAACTCCGGATATACTTGAACAGACTGAAATAAAATCGGTTTCTAAAGAGACTGACAAAGAAGGCGAATCTGGATCTGGAAAACAGATCATCCGTGAGGCAAGACCTCTTTATCGATCAAATCCACCTCCCAAATATCCCGCAGTGGCCAGAAGAAGAGGATTTCAGGGTAACGTGGTCCTTGAAGTTCTGGTGGGCCAAATTGGAAATGTCATTGATTTGCGCGTGTTATCTTCCAGCGGGTACCCGATTCTGGACAGGGCCGCGAAATCTTCGGTAAAACACTGGACATTCGAGCCCGGAATGAGAGGGCAAAAAAAAGTTGAGATGTGGGTAAGGGTTCCGATTCGGTTTGAACTTAAATAGTGCCTGAACGAAAACTGTCTTTTTCGCCAATATCTGCGTCAGACTCAAATTTTAATCCTCGAAATACTACCAGTATTCCTGTGGTTAAAATTTTCGTCTTCCTTGATCTTAACGAAAAATCCTAGTTTTCGTTCGGGCACTAAGTAAAAGATTTATAGCCAAGCTCAGCTTTAATGCGAGGAGTTGATGTTAAAAATTTTGGTTTCAGGTGTCAGGAGACATGCAGCCCTGAGGCAACGATTCATCATTTACGCCATACACTACCGGTTCCTCAGCGAACTGCCAGCGGCGTTTTCGCTCCGGGACTTTCCGCTCCAATGTTTTCTCTAATCCATTCAAGATACGAATGCATTCTTTTTAACGACCCATAATTTCTAATTTTTATAGACCTCAAGATCCTACACGTCCATATAATTGCTGTTGGTCCCCTCGTTTCCCCCTGACACCTGACACCTGACACCTGATAAATATGTTTTTGGCCTTTCCAAACGTTTACTCCCATTTAAACTTCACGCCTCCCATTATCCAGCGGTCGGGCATGGGGGTAAAACCGGACTCAACATAGTTTTCGTTAAACAGATTTGTGGCCTCAAGAAAGAGTTCATAATTTGAAAGGGTATAGGTCAGACGGGTATCAACAACCGTATGGCTATCACCGACCATGCGTTTTCCATACCTTGCCTTGATGACTTGCTTCAATGAGGGAAGCCATGTAAACACTATAGATCCGTTGACCTGATGCCTAAGATAATCCAAAACATATTTTGATTCCATTCCCTGTGTACTGCGGTCAGAGTCAAGGTAAGTATAAGCGATACCAACAGATGAAAGCCGTTTGGTGCTGAAAAAAGATTGCGGGTAAAACGTAACCCCCGCCTCCCCTCCTTTTGTTCGGACGGTTGCGATGTTTGTTGCCTGCCAGGCCGTTTCCCCGGGCCGTCGCGACCAATCAATAACATCTTCTGAATCACGATAAAACAGGCTGAAATCGGCAGTGACCCCGTCGATCAGCCACCGTAGTCCGGTTTCCCCGGTCCATGCTTCTTCAGGTTTAAGGTCAGGATTCCCCTTATTTGCCGGAGTAACATAGTAAAGTTCCGTATACGTTGGAACCCGGAAAGATTTTTCAAAAGAGGTAAACCAGGTTAATCCATCTATCAATTCAATGCTCATGTCCGCACCCGGCCAGTACTCCCAGCCCCAGGAGCTGTAGTGAACCGCAGAAGCGCCCATACCAATGGTCAGCCTGTCAGAAGGATAAAGCCGGTGTTCAAGAAAAACAGCCTGTTGACCGCGGTTGTGATCCCCCAGACTGGAACTTTCCATATCTTCAAGTTCTGCTTCTCCGCCGATTGATGTGGCTCCCAGTCCGGACATGATAAGAGTGTTTACCTGTGCGCCAAGAACATCCGTCCGATGCTCGTTTACGTTCCACACCCCGTTAATATTAATTTTAAATTCATCCTTATGGCGGCGCCAGTGTATCCGGGGCATTATTTCCATATCTGCCGTTTTAAACTCGGCATTGCCGTATAGCAGGAGGGTTTCCGTCTTTTCCCGCTGATCCGGAAATGTGTCGCTGTAAAATTTATAGGCGCCGAAATCTTTGTCACTGAACCCCATTCCCAGCTGAAATTTGTTAGATCCGTTTTTTAAAATACCCTTGTAATTTATTGTTTTTATATCAAAATCAGTATCTTTGTCTTCAAGATAGCCCGAGGAATACCGCCGGCTTGCCGATAGCCGGCCGGATACGTTGTCCCAACTCAATGCCGCCTGAGCACCCAAATCATAATAGCCATACTCACCATATTCACCATGGCCTCCGAACGAGTTGCTGTTCACGTCACGCGTTATGATATTAATGACCCCTCCCATTGCATGGGGACCGTAAATTCTTGCCGCCGGTCCTTTAACGATTTCAATACGTTCGATATCATTCAAGTTAACGGGAAGATCCATATTGTGATGGCCGGTTTGAGGATCACTCATATTAACACCGTCAACCATGATCAGCGTCTGCTCATAGGACCCTCCCCGGATTCCCACATCAGCCTGAACGCCATGAGAACCACGTTGGCGAACATCCACACCGCTTATATATTTAAGAATATCTGAAACATTGTCTGCCGGCAAAATTGCAATCTCCTCACGGCTGATCACCGAAACCGAGCAAGCAGACTCTGAAAGATGGTAAGGAATACGGCTTCCGGTGACCACTACCGGATCAAGTTCGTAGTACTGAACAGAGTTTTGCCGCGCCATGAGCGTGGCAGTGCCGGCCAATACCAAAATTAATGTGATTGCATATATCCTGCACATTGAATACATCCGACCGCATCTGGTTAACTCTGATTTTGTTTTTGGTTAACGAAAATGCCGCTTATAACTTACCTTATTCTTTTTATCAAGCTGAATTTTAATTTGGGGTGAAGGCTATATCAACCGCTTACATTGCGTGGGTGTTGCCGAAATCTTGCATATAAGATTCTCCGACTCGTGCAAAATTCAGGCACTAAAATTTTAGGAATCAAGGATTTATTTAGAGGTTACAGTTTCTTGTCCAACAGCTTATTATTATTTTCATCTTCGGCAATTAAATTCATCAGATATTGGCCGTACTCGTTTCCCATCATTTCGGATGCAA
>CAZDAB010000016.1:0-17819 GCA_964502855.1 uncultured Desulfobacteraceae bacterium
ATCCGTGTCTGCGGTTTTTAAATATTTGCCCAAAGGGGACCTCAATGAATTTCTTTTTATTCGCGAGTTCGCTTAGACCTTTAAAAATGATCCAATAAATATCTTTGTTTTTCCCGCTAATCTAATAATGGAAAAAATGCAACAGGTACAATCAATTTTCTTTGACAAACACTTTTTTACTCCATCTATTCAATCTGTTATGAGAATAATTAAAAAACATCAGAAAAATCGGCCCGGTAAATATTGCCCACAAAACCTGCACCGTAACGGTGCTTATGGCCGCTGATAAAAACTGCGTGTCCGGCTTGAACATGGCAATGGTTCCTATAAATATGCAATTTTGCAACAACACGCCCGCAGCAACAACAAAGGGTAAAAGAAAACTGTCTCCTACATGTAAAAAGGTAACAATCCACCGAACCCCTATAAAGAGCCAGACATAGGTTGTTAAATACAGCCCAAAAGGGCCCCCGGAAAGGCTATCCATCACAAATCCACAAAAGAGTATAACAGGTATGCTTTGACTAAGAGAATGAGAAAGACTTAAATAAATGACAAACGGGGAAAGCAGATCATAAAAGCCGTCAAAAATATTAAAATAGGGCATAACCGTTGTCTGAAAAAGCACCAGACAAATACAAATGCCGACATGAAAACAATAGGTCATTGCTCGCTCTGAAACTTATCTTTTTTGGGGTTTAATACAACCAGAACCTCTTCAAGTTTTTCAAAATCAACGTATGGTGTAACTGATACTTCCTGAAAGATTCCTGAATTAGGTCTGATAACGCCCGATACGCGGCCCACCGGGAGTCCTTTTAGAAAAACACCGTCCAACCCGGACGAAACAACGGTATCTCCAACGGCAACACCTTTCTTACGCAGAACATATTTAAAAAGGCATCGGTCCGAGGATAGGCCTTTAATAATCCCGCGCGCCCGGGTTCTCTGCACCAGAGCATCGACGGCGCTGTTATGATCAATAATCAGCAACACCTTTGAATAATTGGTCGAAACCTCTGCTACCTGCCCCACAATTCCTTCAGGGATCACAACAGCCGCACCTTTTATCACACCATCATCCTTCCCTTTATCTATCATTACCGTATTAAACCAGGGAGAGGAATCTTTGCCGATAACCTCGGCAGCAATTACTTTACCGGTAATGTTTTTCTGAAAATTAAGTAAGCTGCGGAGACGATTGTTGGAAAGCTTAAGTTCCTTATGCAAATTATCTTTTTCAACTGCATGACTTAAGGCTTTTTTATAATTATCATTCTCTTTTGCTGTTTCAACAAGAAAGAAATAGTGTACCCAGATATCTTTTACAAAACGAATTGAACGGGAAACAGCTTCCTGAAAAGGGGCAATTAATGAGATAGCTACCCGCCCCGGACCATAAGATTGATAGTAGCGATTGGAAACGGAAAGGAGTATGATGTTGACAGCAATCAAAACGATCACGCCGATAATCATCACCATCTTTTTGGAGAACATGAAACTAAATAATCACAACTTGTTTGAGAATTTCAATACTGTCGAGAGCTGCACCGGAGCCAAGCGCCACCGTTGATAACGGATCCTCGGTTATCGTTATCGGAAGGCTGGTTTCCTCCCTGAGAAGCTTGTCCATATTTTTTAATAGTGCGCCGCCTCCTGTCAAAACGATCCCCCTGTCCACAATGTCGGCAGCAAGTTCCGGCGGCGTTTGTTCCAGAGCTATTTTGACTGTTTCTACAATAGCATCTATCTGCTCTGAAATGGCTACCCGTATCTCCTCTGAATCAATGGCCAGAATCTTGGGTATTCCAGATGCAAGGTCCCTGCCTTTGACTTCTATTGTCTCCAGATCCTGAGTTTCCGGGTATGCATTCCCGATTGTCGTTTTAATAATTTCAGCTGTCCGTTCACCGATCAACAGGTTGTATTTACGTTTGATATACTGAATGATCGCAGCATCCATCTTATTGCCGGCCACCCTGATTGATCTGCTGTAAACAATTCCCGCCAGAGATATTACCGCAACCTCTGTGGTACCACCGCCGATATCGACGACCATATTGCAGATCGGTTCAGTAATAGGAAGACCGGCTCCGATTGCAGCCGCCATGGGTTCTTCAATAAGAAATACTTCGCGAGACCCTGCAGATTCGGCTGATTCCCTGACAGCACGTTTTTCAACCTGTGTAATTCCGGACGGAATGGCAATAACAATTCTCGGCCTGACAAATGTACGCCGGTTATGGACCTTGTGAATAAAATGTCGGAGCATCGCCTCGGTAACTTCAAAATCAGCAATAACACCATCACGCATTGGACGAATGGCTACGATATGGCCGGGTGTTCGACCCAGCATATTTTTGGCCTCAAGACCAACAGCAAGAACACGGTTTTTCATTCGATTGTCCGTTCGAACCGCAACAACTGAGGGTTCATTCAATACAATACCCTTACCTTTAACATAAACGAGTGTGTTTGCTGTACCCAGATCGATAGCAAGATCACTGGAAAATGCACCTAAAATTTTATCTACGAATAGACCCATAACACCTCATATCCGCACCCGAAAAGTGCTCAGACTTTATCTTATAAATGATGTTTTTTTTCGGCCTTGAAAAAAAGCTTAATAATTTGTTAATCCTAAAAAAATTTAATCTATCAGAATTGCTCTATAATTACAACAAAAATATCAAGCTATAAAATCGCATCGTTATTTAATACAATCTCCCTCGCAGCGAGACTTCGCCGCCCAAAAAAATAAAATTTTTATATTATCAACATGCCGAATAACTATCAACATATCTTAATATCTTATCGTCATCTAAAGATGTAGACTTTAGAACAGATCTTTTTAAATTAAGCCGTCATTGATAAGCTTTTTCATGACCCTATCATGTAATTTCGGCCTGAAGGCTTTTATTTTGTTATTATTACGCGATGGATGTACACGGTTGGTTAATAAGATAATGATAACTCTGCGGTCAAGATCCATCCAGAAAGATGTTCCGGTGAAGCCAAGATGCCCCACTGTTTCCCTCGAAAAATATTGGCCACAACTCGGGTCGACTGGAGAAGGGGTGTCAAATCCCAGAGCCCGACCCGTATGTTCCTGCCGTTTGAAAAACATTTGAATTAAATCACTTTTAAATACACCCGTGCAAGGGAATCCTAAATATGCGGCCATAAGCTCGGACAAAAGAGAAAGAACATCTTGGGCCGTCCCGAAAAGCCCGGCATGTCCCTCGATACCCCCCACCACATAGGCGTTATCATCATGGACTGCGCCCTCCAAAAGGATGTTCCGCCACGAACAGAGTTCAGTAGCGGCAAACTCTACCTGACGGGCCTTTGAGTCAAGATCCACAAAAAACAAGTTTTCAAGGCTCAGTGGATTGTAGATCTCATCCGTAACAAAACGGTCCAATCGACCTCCGGTCACCTGTTCTATCACCCAGCACAGAATCATGAATCCTATATCGCTATACATCACCTGTTTGCCGGGGGGATTTATAAGCGGTTCTTCCACAAGAAGCCCTCTTAACGCATCTTTTCTTTGATTTGGCTCAAGCTTGGACAATACCTTGTAATAGGGGCGATAATCCTGAAGGCCCGCCGTATGATAAAGCAGGTTTTCTATACTTATCCCTCCCTTGTCCGTACTGTTAAATTGGGATAAAATCGATCCGAGATGTTGATCCAGCTCCAGCTTCTTTTGCGAAATGAGCTTTATGATCGCCAGTGTGGTTGCCAGCGGTTTTGTAAAAGATGCCAGGTCAAAAATTGTATCTTTTGTCATTTGACGACCGGAAAATTTATTCGCATATCCGTAAGCTTCGAAAAAAATTTCGGAACCGGCGGTTGAGACCAGGAGCACCCCTCCCGGGAATACATTATTAATAACCGCTTGTTTCATCAAATTGTTTACCGATTCCATATTGTCATTCGTCAATTGCCACGGTTGCCGGTTCATGAAAAGTCAAAATTTGCCGGTCTGCATCAAGGGTTGCTCCGAGTCCAATTGGAATCGTGATGTTGATCCTGCCATGTCCGATTTCAAAGCCGGAAAGAATAGGGATGTTGACATCTCTGAATATTTCCTGAAAGATCCGTAATATCTCATCGAATTTTCCACAGGCCTCAAAGGAACCCAGGAAAAGGCCCTTAAGCCCCTCAAAACATCCGGCAAGCTTCATCTGGGTCAGCATCCGGTCAATTCGGTATGGTGCCTCTGCCCGATCCTCAAGGAACAGAATTTTCCCGTTGAAACGTGGGCTATAAGGAGTCCCAACAAGATGACACAAAGTGGTAAGATTTCCGCCGACCACAAACCCTGAAAACACACCCGGCTTGATGACAATGCCTTTTTCGGGTTTCAGCTCAAGTATTATATTGGATGTCAGGGCCGTACGCATTGCCGCGACGGTCTGCTCAGCGGTATTTGCCAGGGTGGTTACCACAGGCCCGTGAAAGGTGACCAGGCTGCACCGGGTATGTAATACAGACAGCAGCACCGAAATATCACTAAATCCCACAAAAATCTTAGGATTTTTTTGAATGGTTTTAAAATCGAGGAACGGAAGTATCCGCATGCTGCCATACCCGCCCCGGGCACAAACAATCGCTTTGACGGCGGGATCGGCGAACAGACGATTTACCTGATCCGCCCGCTGTACGTCGGTTCCGGCAAGAAATCCACGTTGTTGGAAAATTCCCTCATCAAAAAACGTCCGGAACCCCATTGACTCCAGAACCGCTTTTCCTTTCATGAATTTTTTGGGATCAAACGGGCCGGCAGGCGCAACAATGCCAACAGTATCGCCCGGCTTCAGGCGGTGAGGCGTAACAGATTTTTTTCCCTTAATTTGCATGGGGCTATATGGTTCTTAAATCAAGTTTTAGAATAACGCGGATAACGCCCTGAAATCAAATTTTGAATAGATTCGGGTTAAATAAAACGTCCTTTTTACGAAATCGTCAATAAGAATTTAAAACTATTATCATATGACGGTTTCGGAAAAACCTATATTGCCCGCAAAAAGCAAAAATATCGAGTTGTTAAAAATATTGTCAGTTTTAGGTTCTTAAAGTTTAACTACCTGTTAAATCAATAAATTATTGTTGTCTAAAACCTTAAACTGAACACCTAAAACGTTATAAATTCGACTTTTTACCCGTTCATCATCCGATATCATATCTTGACACGGCATATTTGAAGTGTTAATTGTCAAACTATCGTCGGGGCGTGGCGCAGTCTGGAAGCGCACTTGAATGGGGTTCAAGGGGTCGGAGGTTCAAATCCTCTCGCCCCGACCAAGAATGAAATGTAAATCGAGCGGGTTAGCAATCAGACTCTCCCGCTTTTTTTTATATTGCCTGCCATCGTACCGGTAATCGTTCAGCAACGCCCGCTAAAGCCAACTTAAAATAGAATACACAAGGAAGTATGAACGGTTTGGAATGACCTCCGACATGTTACGGTTCACCGGCTTCCTTGCAGGCTTTGAATATCATCCAAGAAAAGAACGATCAAGCTTTAAGACGGGGTGTTCTAAACGGTCTGACTCCATTCCTTTAATGCCATAATCCTTCAACCTTACAGAATTCTTGACAGTTCTTTTTTGATGATGTATTTAATTGAATTAATTCAAATTTCAGAAGCTTCAAAGCAACTCGAAGAAATTTCCGTTTTATAAATGTGGAAAAAAGTTGAAAGAGAGGGTGGATTGTTAAACTGAAAAGCAAAGGAGGAACCCGGAAATGAAGAATCTAGTTAGGGATCTGCAAGCTGTGAACAAGGATCTAAAGGCACTATCAAAAAAAATTGATAAAATGATTGTCGAGGTCGGGACACTTGAGAAACCAAAATTAGCAAAGAGAACCGTGGCCAAGGCAAAGCCCGTGAAAAAGGTCGTTGCTAAAAAAACCGCCAAACTAACAGCGGCCGATAGTCTTTTTGGAATTATTAAAAGATACAAAAAGGGCGCTGATGTGGCTACGTTAATGAAAAAGACGGATTTCAATAGAAGAAAAATATACGATAATGTTAAGGTTTTGAAGAAGCAGGGAAAGATTAAAAGCGCGGGGATTGGGGTGTATGTAAAAGTATAAATACGAGAGCTTTGCAAAACGCCCCTTTTTGCTCAATTTCTGCGTCCCCGCTGAGCGGGATTTGTCAACAGGCTCAAATTTTAACCCGCCACCGAACTTTGGCGGGTTAATCCTCGAAATACTCATTGTATTCGTGCCTGCCCCGTGAAATGCGAAGCCTGTTTTCGACAAATCCAAATTGAGTTCGTAAGAGAATTGCGCCCAAAATCTATGGCTTTTGGAAATACTCTGTAAATCTTACGAGTTTATTGTTTAGAGGTACTTAAGTAGATATGGTAATAGAACGGTCCGATTTTACTAAACTTCTTGATTTTTAGGTGCACAATATATAGTAATTTATTTTAATAAACTACAACATATTCTAATTCGCTAAAATTATATATAAATTATACATAGTTCTACTTGACTTTAACAAATTACAAGTTTATGGATCCTAATACTGAGCAAGGTCAACAGATTCCCTATTTGCTTTTCAGGTTTTTAAACAGGTAAAGAGCAGTAATAAAATTTGTAAAGTTATGGCGTTATTTATCAAGGACAATGGTGGCCGGAGATTGGGGATCGATCGGCGTCAATTCTCATACGACGCACATATTCCTGAACGAAGATCCGGCAAAGAACGCAGAAGCGTGCTTGATAGAAGATTAAAACAAAGGAAATCAAAATAATAAAAAATTGATTGAACGAATAGGGTCGCCAAAGGATGGAGGGACTTGTTGATGGAAGAAATACTAAGAAAAATGTTTGAAGCTAACCCTGAGAAAACGACAATCGTATTAAAAGGTAAATGTTCAGACTGCGGGGAGAATGTAACAATTAATATTACATCTACCTCAGGAGGATTTGGATTACAGGGCGGCGCTTTATTTAAGTGTCCATCTGGAGGTTATTTCATTAAGTGCTCCGCTTGTTACAAGATTCGCCCAAAGATAGAAAATTATTATAAACCAAAATATCCTCATGTGCATCAGTTTGCATAAATTAAATTTTGGATGACTCTCTATTAAACTCAGCCCTCTACATTGATTTGACTTCCACCGCGCAACACTTTTTGTTCTGATGACCTGATTTTCGATTCTTTTCTCGCTAACGAGTGCCATTTATTCTTTATATTTATGGCATGGAATACTTCTTCCGGACTTACTTTTTGTTTCTGCATCCCAATGGGGTTTAAAATCCCAGGTTATCATTAATCAAAATAACTTTCACCCTTCCTTTGGGAAAAGATTTTTCGGTAATCGTCCAAGTATTGCAAATACGGTCAGGGCTTTTGCATTCTTCGCAATAAGAAGTTTTGGCGCAAGGTGTTTTTTTGTCCAGTCGCATGGTGTTGACCGGAGCGGCATAATTTTTAATACGGAACATGGCCGCATCCAGGTCAGGGACAATCTTATTGCGGCCTGCAAGGATAATAACATTTTTCGGGCCGAAAGTGATCCCGCCAATACGGTTGCCGATCATATCAAGATTAACAAGCTGGCCGGTCTCGGTCACCGCATTGCTTCCGGTGATAAAAAGATCGACCAGCAGTGACCGCCGGCGACGCTCCAGACTTTCTTCAGGAGTCAGATTTTTTTCAAAAGTGTCCAGCACTTTTAAATCGCCCCTTTTCTTCAACGTATCATAAAGTCCCGTGGCAGTGAATGTGAGCGACCCTCCCCATGAAACACTTGTGGGTGAAATCTCGGGTATAATTTTTTCCAGTACGATCTTTTTGGCTTCATCGACATTTTCCGCCACAAAGGTTTCAAAGTTATTTGAATCCAAAACTTCCTTAAGATCGGTCAGTCTTGTTCTCCAAAAATTATCAATCGGTTTTTCCATAATATCCTCCTTTCCATTAATTGAGAGCGTTGTCGTGGTTACGCTGATTCGGCTTGATCATTTTGGAAAAAAGTGCTATCTGTTTTTAAATTGATATAAAATTATTTTAAAAAAATAGACTTTAATTTTCAACAAAAAAACCGATGGTTTCGTAAAACGTCGCTTACGAATTTATCAACAACCAAAGAGGTTCTACATGAAAAAAATTATGTATCTTGGTATTATCTTTTCTGTTTTCATGGTTTTTGGATGTGGTAAATCTAGTGTTGAGGATGTTGCCAAGGATTATGTTAAAAAGCAGTTTACGCTTGATAACGCCGGTAAGCTTGACACGTCCAAATTAAAATATACGGTTACCGAAGACCAAGAAGGTAATAACGCATCAGTGAAAGTTTCCGGAACAATTAATTATGAAGAACAAATCCATTTAATCAAAGAAAATGGATAGTCAGTAAAGAAAAAAGTGCGCATTAAAAATCCGTTATAACTGAGCCCGTTGATTAACGGTGTTTTCACTTACCCAGTTAAATCCGTATTTAATATTTAACCGGGGCCCAATCTCTGCGTTATGCTCAAAAAATTAATTCGCCAAAGTTCGGTGGCGAATAAATTCTCGGAATATCCAAATATATGACTGCGGTTATTTTTATTGCATGCCTTGATTTTGAACGAAAATCTTCATAGATCAACCGGCTCATAACTCTAGTAAAATCTGATTTGCCACAGACCTGGATTCTCCGGCTGCTATCACCCGGATGGCGGGTTTGCCTTTTACAGGACACTTATATTCACAAATTCCGCACCCCACACAGCTTTTGAGATCCACATAAGGCAGTTTTACATTCACCTTTTTCCCTGCCGGTGACAAAGACGTCCCTTGGATAAGATGTATGGCTTTGGGAGAAGTCGGGCAGTGTTCTTCACAAACGATGCAGGGTCCGTTTCCGGACCATGGGAGACATTGTCCCCGGTCTATATAGGCCGACCCTATCCGGATAGGAGTTTCGATTTTCTCTCTGCCTGATAATTTACGGATAGCTCCTGTAGGACAAACACCGCCGCAAAGTGTGCAGGTATATTCACAGTAACCCTGGATCATAATGAGATT
Organism: uncultured Desulfobacteraceae bacterium; assembly: GCA_964502855.1. Taxonomy (GTDB): domain Bacteria; phylum Desulfobacterota; class Desulfobacteria; order Desulfobacterales; family UBA11574; genus S5133MH16. Next base: position 9,041 of record CAZDAB010000016.1, read on the forward strand.
CGGTGTCCAGAACCCGGCCATTCCCGCTTCTGTAAGTGCAGGGTTGATTGCGTTTGTTGGACAAACCTTCATGCAGAGCCCGCACCTCTGGCAGAGCTTTAAAAAGTCCTCTTCGGGCAGTGAACCCGGAGGTCTGATCAGACGAGCATCAGACACATGGTGCAACCTGCCGTCCAGCCTGCCTAAAAAGGGAAAGGATACGCCGGCCAAAAGACCACCCAGTACCGCCCGGCGACCCATATCGGGCTTTTTACTAACGTCCGGGGGCCATCCCAATTTAAAGACAATCGCATTTTCAGGGCATCTGTTAAAACAGTTAAAGCAGAACATACATTCCGAGGCGTCCCATTCCTGGCCCGGAACCGGAGAGGCGGCCCCCTGGCATGATTGAAGACACAAGTTACAATTTGTGCATTTCTCGGGCTCTTTTTCCAGTCTCAGGATACTGAACCGTGAAAAAAGGCCTAATAGAGCGCCCAGAGGGCAGAGTGTCCGGCACCAGAAACGCGGCCGAATACGGTTGAGAAACAAAATAAATAGAAACAGAATGCCGATGAACCACGCAGATGTAAAGGCTTTATATCCATATCCGAAAACCGGTGATACCAGAACCTCCCCGCCGTAGCTTATATAATTCAAGATTTTTATATCGCTTTGCGCAGTCAGATCCAATAATTCTTTGATCCCTGTTCCGATCCCCGGGAAAACAGCAAGAGCCAAAGAGCGAAATAAAAAAGCAATGGGGTCTAACAGTCCGGTGAGATTGAGACCCAGCAACGCAGCCATAAGAAATAGAATCAGCAAAAAATATTTGAATCTCTGACTGGCGTGTTTTTGGTTGGCAGAAATCATCCGTTGTTTTTTCAGGGCCGGTCTGATGTAACTTGCCATGTGATGAAGGGTGCCCAACGGACAGATAAAGCCACAGAAAATCCTGCCGAAGAAAAACGTCAGGATAATAATTCCCAAAGCCCACCCAAAGCCTGTGATCCACTGGTGTCCGGATATGAGAGATGTAATCCATATGAGGGGGTCAAGCTGAAAAAAATATTTTACAGGATAATCCAGCTCGATGTCCTGCTCAGCGTTCAGTGCTACGGAATAATCCAGATAAATGTCCTGGGGCAGGCGGCTTTCAACCAGGAGAAAAACAAAAAGAATAAAAAAAAAGGCCTGGCTCATGCGTCGTATCCAGACCAGATGCGTTGCTTTCAAATGATCACCTTGGTCTGACGGAGTTTTTGAAATTCAGTTGTGCCAAGTCCCCATTTTTCTCCGAGTTGCATGAATCCGATATCCTGAGGACGTAAATTAAAGAGACCTGCGGCTTTGGCATCTGCGGCAACAGGATCGTCACTTAATATCAGGCGATTTGAAACTGCCACATCCGAACGGCTTCCGCCCGATGGACCGTTAGCGACCATGATCCGGGTGGCATCTATGAGAGTAACCGTGGGATTGAAAAATTGAGCCAGATCCACAATGGTCAGGTGTATATCCTGGTGCAGGGCACTTCTCCTGCCGCCCACAGCTCCAATCCAGTTTTTCATGCCAAGCGTCAGACCGCTGAGGCTATGGACCTTGGCAACCGGTAGATTGATGATTTTGTCGGCCTCAACCAGAGGCAAAAAAACCGGCCAGACATCCAGACGGTGTCCCTGTAATTTCATGTTACGCATCAATGACGGCCGTGGATAGACCAGATCCGCTCCGGTGTTTTTTGCAACCATCCCGGCACCGGTGATGGCAAAACAGCGTCTGGCATCATGGATGGTATGATCGGCGATCCTGACTTTTTTAGCTCCGGCCTCCTGACAGAGCTCAACAACCGCTTTCAAAACTTCCGGATTGGTGGTCGCCGCCAGGTCCGGGTGCCTTGCCCAAGAAATATTCGGTTTGATCACCACCACATCCTGCTTTGAAACAAATTTCCCTATTCCGCCGGCCGCCTCAAAAACCTTTTCGACCAAAGCCTTAACAGAATATTCAGGATTCTGGCCGATCCCCTCAATAATAAATTTTTTATTCGTTGATCCGGCCCAGGCCGAAATCGTTTTTTGAAAAGGGCATGTCATTACGCCGGTCAGCGCAAGGCCTCCGGTTATTTTAAAAAGCTTTTTTATCGATTCTCTACGGGTAATGGGATGACAATTCATGACCAATTCCTCATCAAACAATACCGGTTATTATTCCCGAATCATTGGGTGATTCGAAAAAAATGCGCCGGATTTCCGTGACCCCGGCATCAGAAAGCATATCCTCGATCTGTTTTTCAGAATAGGATTGTCCCGACGGCGTTCCCAAGAGCATATTTAAGGAAAACAAAGCCGGAAAAAGCGGGCCGTCCAAACTGTTGTATAAAATAAAATCGTGGATCAGGATCATACCCCCGGGTTCCAGGACAGAAACGGCCTTGCCGATAATTTTGCGACAGTCCCCGGGTCCTTCTCCGTGGAGGATTTGAGACAGCCATACCACGTCATAGATTCCTTTAATCTCTTCTTCGAGATAATCCACATCTTTAAAATCGATCCGGTCCTGCAAATTAAATTTAGCAATGGTTTTTTCAGCAAAGGGGCGCGTGGTGGGCAGGTCATAAACCGTTGCTTTGAGCTGGGGATTGTTCATACAAAAATGAATGGCATAAGTTCCGGGGCCGCCGCCCAGATCGAGTAAATGCCGTCGACCGGAAAGATCTACTTTCGGCACCAGCACCTGGGCGAGATTCATCGCCAAATTGAACATACCCATAAGAAAATTTTTTCGTGCTCCTTCGTCCGTATGCGTTGCTCTATGCCTTACCGGACGGCCGGATTGAACCGCTGCATCCAGCCGGCTCCAGGACTCTATCAAATTGTGATGGTGCATGACGATATGTCCCATATATCGGGAAGAATCTTTGGAAAGAAAAGTGTAACTCAAAGGGGTGTTGGCATAGGTATCTTCTTTTTTTACTAGAAAATCCATGGCAGAAAGGGCATTGAGAAGTGTTTTAACGCCTCTTTCGTCGCCGTTAAGTTTGTCGGCCACATCTTCCCCTCTGAGATGATCCTTGCCGATGATTGTAAAAACATCCAGCTTAACTCCCGCATGAAGCGTACAAGTCTCCCAATAACTTCCTGATAATTTAAGTATTTTTTCCGGATTCAATTCTTCTTCGGTCATAACAATTCATCTTTTCTGTGATTTTTGGATGTATGATTCAGGTTAATCCTATCAAAGTTATATCAATTTTTCAACCGGAATGGCTTAAGCCGCGGTGGTTCTTCACTTTTGTATCATTTTAGCTTCACAAAACAAAGGAACCCAACAAGCATTCAGGCGATGCGGTTTTTAAGTAAATCATTTTCTGACACCGTTTTTTAAATTTTTTAAAAATTTCTGATAAAAACACTTTACATTTTTCATTCATGATTTATTCTCACTATTTGTCATATTTAAAATCCATATTCAGGAGATATCATGACGGATCAAATGAAAATTCCGGACGAATTGGAATTGGCTTTTCAGCAATTGATTAATCTGCTTCCCGACCCACTTAAAGGTGACGATCACGCCCAGCGAATTATTTTAACTTACATAAAACTTGGGGGTGAAAAATTGGCTCGACAACGTATTGAGATTATCAAAATTCATTTTCGTGAAAAAGCCGTTAAAGAACCGTCTGAAATCCAGACATTGTTGGATCTTTACTCTGACGGTAGTGATATGTCTGAATCCTATCTGTCGGAAAGCGACAGCTTGGAATTCCGAACCGAATAACGCCATCCACGGATTCCATATTTTCAAAGATTATGTGAAAAACGCCTATACAATTCTTAGCCGCTCACGTAAAAGGGCCTTCCGGTTTTCTCGCAATAAATATTATCGATATGGCGGTGAATTCAGAGAAGAATTCAGCCGGCTTGATGAAGCCATTTCTTCAAAAATATATAAAAAGGGCAACACTTTAACGGTGTTGCCCTTGGTTAATAACGGAATCTGTATAATTAACAACAGGAAGTTGTTTTTGATCCGCAGCCTGAACATCCTGGTCCGAAATCTATGCCACAGTTGAGTTTAAAACCCATTTCGGAAAAATCTATCTCAATCGGCTTTGCTTTTTCCATAAACTCTTTATCGACAATATATTTGAAACCGTCAATTTCAAAAACGTGATCTGTATCTTTAGACTCATCCAGAGCCATGGCGAGTGATGGGCCGCCTCATCCTCCCGAATTTAAAAAGATCCGTATGGGTGAAACCTCTTTTCCTTTGAAATATTCGGCAATCTGTTCTGTAGCTAATTTGCTAACTTCAATCATAATATTCTCCTTTTTGTAAAAAATATAACCGCCTGTTAAATAGGTCTAAATTAAATTTTAACATAATCTCGACATATGGATTTGTCAATGTAAGACGTTAAAAAAAGCATAAATTAAAACCTAAGATAAGATGAATTTTATTTTTTCGAATCCGCTAGTTATGATGGTCTCGTAAAAAGTCAAAAAAAACCTTTTGCGAATTCATCACGTTTTATTTTGCCAAACTTTTTAAGTATTCCTGGTAGACAGCATGATTCTTTTCAGAAAAAAGGATAAAGACGACCTTTTTTATGGTTCTGTTATCCTTTAAAAAATCGCAGGTAGTATCAACTGCGATTTTACAGGCCTCTTTTACAGGGTAACCATACACGCCACAACTTATAGCTGGAAAGGCAATAGACGTAATAGAATTTTTTACGGCAAGTTTTAGACTGTTCAAGTAACAAGAGGAAAGAAGTTTTCGGTCTTGAGCCCTTCCACTGTAGATAGGCCCTACCGTATGTATTACATATCCGGCAGGCATATTATAGCCTCTGGTTATTCTGGCCTCACCAGTAGGGCATCCCCCGATTTTTCGGCATTCATTTAAAAGCCCCGGACCCGCTGCTCTATGGATTGCTCCATCCACACCGCCTCCTCCCAAAAGCGACGTATTCGCTGCATTGACAACTGCATCCAGTTGAAGACGGGTTATATCTCCCCGTAAAATTTCTATGCGCTCAAGCGCCTCCTTTTCCATGGTTCTGCCTCCGAACAGTCTCTAAAGATAAGGTTAGATATTGATCATTGGAAATTGGACATTGGACATTGGACATTTCAACATCGACAAGATGTTGCCGATGTTGTTTGAATAAGCGCCTAAAACCTCCAGATGCGCTTTTGTATGAAACGGTCATAAGTCATAAAGGGTTTCATCCCGTAACGGTTCTTTGCGTCTTGTTTTGATGCTTTTTGACTTTTTCGCCTGCAAAGAAAACGGGTCTTCCTCTTCCAGAATATCACCTAATTCAGCCTCCACCTGTTCAGGATCTTCACCTTTTTCCATCCTCCTCAACGCCTCATCCATGCCGTCACCGAGTTTAAGGCCTGTCATACCAGAAAGTTTGCGCATAAGATTGGCAGCCTGCTTCGGATCATCCTCGTTCATTTTATCAGCTTCACCCGCCAACATCTGCATGGCCTGTTCCATTTTGCTGCTGTCAAATGGCAGATCGTCAAGATCGCCGTCTTCCTTTGCTCGTCCGGTAAATGCCACCACAGAAATCTGTCGGGTAAGTGTCCTTGTTTTACATTTCGGACACTTGGGCTTTTTGGTCGTATTAATGGTTTTGGAAAAAAAATTAAAAAGAGTATTACAGTCCCTGCAATAAAATTCATAGATCGGCATGGTTATACCTCTTTCTTTACTTTTTCTGCTGTGCTTTCTGTATTCTGGCCCATGTATCCCGTAACGTTACCGTGCGGTTGAATATTAGGGCTTGGTCGGAAGAATCTTTGGAATCGACGCAGAAATAACCGAGTCTTTCAAACTGGTACCTGCTTCCCGGCGCCGCACCTGCAAGACTGGGCTCCACAAAGAAAGGGAGTGTTTCCAGAGAATTCGGATTTAAATATGTTTTAAAATCAACATGCTTCTCCTCATCCGGATTTTCTTTTATAAAGAGATGATCGTAAAGGCGCGTTTCGGCTTTGATCGCGTGGGCCGCAGAAACCCAGTGCAAAGTCGCTTTTACCTTACGTCCATCCGGAGATAATCCGCCGCGCGTATCCGGATCATAGGTGCAATGCAGTTCGACCACCTGTCCGGTTTTTTCATCCTTAACAATTCTCACGCAGGTAATATAATACGCATATCTCAGTCGTACCTCACGCCCGGGTGCCAAACGGAAAAACTTTTTCGGCGGGTCCTCTAAAAAGTCGTCCTGTTCTATATAAATCACGCGCGAAAAGGGAATCTTGCGTGTGCCCATACCCGGATCTTCAGGATTGTTCAAGGCACCCAATTCTTCAACTTTGTTTTCGGAAAAGTTGTCGATGACGACCTTGAGCGGACGCAAAACACCCATTACGCGCTGTGCCCGTTTGTTCAAATCTTCTCTGATGCTGTATTCAAGCAATGCGATATCAACAATACTGTCCCGCCGGGCAACTCCGATCCGTTCACAAAAATTGCGGATCGAGTCCGGTGTATAGCCGCGTCTCCTCAGGCCGCTAATGGTCGGCATTCGAGGATCGTCCCATCCTGAGACATTTTTTCCATCTACCAATTCCACAAGTTTGCGCTTACTTAATACCGTATAGCTGAGGTTAAGGCGGGCGAACTCGATTTGCTGGGGGTGGCAATCCACGTTCAGTTCGTTCAGTATCCAGTCGTAAAGTTGGCGATTAATCTCAAATTCAAGGGTACAAAGGGAATGGGTAATTCCTTCCATGGAATCCGAAAGGCAATGGGCAAAGTCGTACATGGGATAAATGCACCACTTGTGACCGGTCCTGTGATGAGGTATCCGTCGAATACGATAAAGCGTGGGATCACGCATCAATACATTTGGCGATGCCATATCAATCCTGGCTCGAAGCACGTGGGAACCGTCCTCAAATTCTCCGGCCCGCATGCGCTCGAACAGGTCCAGGTTTTCTGTCACCGAACGGTTGCGATAGGGACTTTCCTTTCCCGGCATTGTCAGGGTGCCGCGGCTCTCCCTGATCTCATCGGCGCTCAAGCTGCATACATAAGCCTTGCCGGCTTTGATCAACTGAACGGCATATTGATAAAGTTGCTCAAAGTAGTCGGAGGCATAGAACAGCCGATCATCCCAATCGAATCCAAGCCATCGGACGTCTTCCATTATGGATTCCACATATTCAATATCCTCCTTGCCGGGATTGGTGTCATCGAATCGCAAATTGCAAATACCCCCCTTATTCTCCGCGGCAATACCGAAGTTAAGACAAATGGATTTGGCATGTCCGATATGCAGATATCCGTTCGGCTCCGGGGGAAAGCGGGTCACAACCCGGCCGTTGTTTTTGTTGTCTTTTAAGTCCCGGGCGACAATATTCCGGATAAAATTAGGGGCCGGAGTGAATTCGCTTTTTGTCATATTCAAAACTCCATTCTTTCACTATATTTATGAGTCTGTTGATTAATGAGGATTTTCGTTCAAAATCAAGGCATGCGAAAAAAATAACCACAGGCATATGTTTGATATTCCGAGGATTATTTTTTGAGCATAACGCAGAGATTGTGCGAAAAGACCATTAATCAACAGACTCATTTATGGTTTATCGAAAATTGCCGGCGCCTTTCTCAGGCGATCCACAACACGATTCTGTCCTACTGTGATTAAAATTTCAAAAATTCCGGGGCCGGCAAGCTGGCCGGTAACAGCGGTTCGAATGCCGTTGATCAATACACCGGGTTTGATTTTTAGCTCCTCAGCCGTCTCACGAATTGCATCCTCGGTTTCCGAGGCCGTAAAATTTTCCAAAGCCTGCAACCGATCTGCCAGCAAGGGGAGCCATTTTTTTAGATCCGGATGCTTGAAAATATTCTTTTTCAGTGCCCTGGATTCAATGGGAAAATCGTCGGAAAAATAGGCCCGCCCACGGGAAATAAAATCGGTTGTCACATGAAACCGGCTGCGAATTAGTTCAATGGTATCCAGATACCAGCGGCGCTTTGCGCCCTCATACTCAGGATTCCAGAGACCCGCCTTTTCCAGTTCGGTTCGAACATAGGGTTCGATCTCTTCAACCGGCAGGGTCCTCAGATAATGGGCGTTCATACTTATCGCCTTGGGATCGGTAAAATATTTTGGATCACCCGTTCTTACATCGAAGATGGAATTGGCGCGATTGATTCCTTGAAGGGAAAACGCTTGGATTAATTCCTCCCTGGAAAAGATTTCTCTGGATTCAGGCGTAGCCCATCCCAATAGTACCAAAAAATTTACAAATGCCCATGGTAAAAATCCGTGCTCTTTATAGAAGTGAACTGCAACGAGTTCGCCGTGCTTTCGTTTTGAGATCTTGGCCTTTTTAGGATCCAGGGTGAGCGACATATGCGCAAACTGAGGCACCGGTGCCCCCAGCGCCCGGTAGATCAAAATCTGCCGGTGTGTATTTGACAGCCCGTCCTGACCGCGAATGACATGGGTAATCCGGTCACGGATATCATCCACCGTATTTGAAAGAAGATACAAAGGTTGACCGTTGGAACGGACAATGACAAAGTCCTCAATATCCTCGTATTGATATTCAATTGTTCCGTAGACCGTGTCTTCAAAACGGACAGAGCCCTGGCCCCGGGTCACCTTCATGCGAATGGTGAAGGGAATCCCTGCCGCCTCCTTTTCGGCAACCTGATCCGGAGTTAAGCGGCGACAGGTGCCGTCATACTTTAAATCTTTCTTCTGCGTCAATGCCGCCTGTCTTTTTCGGTCGAGTTCCTCTTTTGTACAAAAACACTTGTA
>CAZDAB010000017.1:0-17667 GCA_964502855.1 uncultured Desulfobacteraceae bacterium
CCCCTGAAGCCAGCGTATCCCGAATGTGAAGATCAAACGAATCAACTTTGTCGAAGACAGAGGCGATACCGCCTTGTGCCTGTGAGGTGTTGCTGTCCATGATCCCTTTCTTGGTAACCAAAGCAACACTGCCGAATTTGGCCACCTTAAGGGCAAAACTAAGGCCGGCTACGCCACTGCCGATGATTAGGAAATCTGTATTAATCTGAGTCATAATATTATTCTGTATTGAAAAAATCGGATCTGTCAATAATTTCTTTAAAAATACCGTTAGATATGATAATATTTCCAAACTAAACAGCTAAAACTCAACCCGAACAAGCCGGAATCAAAAATATTTGCCACAAAGGCACTAAGAGACACAAAGGATATATTTATTATTTTTTTCTTCGTGCCTTGGTGCCTTAGTGGCAGAATTGAAAATGTTTGGCCCCAAAGGACCTAAATCTTAAAACCTGAAACATGACAGATTCGACCGTTTACGAATTCGTTTATTTTAAAAGCGATATATTTATATGATAGCATACGATTTGCAATGTATCAACGGCCATTCCTTTGAAGGGTGGTTTGAAGACCGGAAGGCATACGAAAAACAGAAAAAAAATGGTTTTATTTCATGCCCGATTTGTGACAGCACTTCCATTGCCAGGGTTCCTTCGACGTTTGCCATAAAATCATCTGCATCTTTAAAAAGTATGTATGACCCACAGGAAGATTATGCAAATATTAACCGTAAGATAGTCGATTTTGTAGAGAAAAATTTCGATGATGTGGGATCTGATTTTACAAAAGAAGCCTTAAAAATTCATTACGGCGTTTCAGAGCCGAGAAACATTAGAGGCGTTAGTACAAAGGAGGAAGAAAAAACGTTAAAAGAAGAGGGGGTGCAGTTTATAAAGATTCCCATTCCCATAGTGCCTGATACGGATGCTTAGGTTAGTGTCCATCCATAAATGGTCTTTTTGCCTTAGCCAATATTTCGTGTGAGGTTTTTACCCATTTAAAAGGTTTTGAGTTTTCGTTATAAGATTCAATGAAATTTTCAATCTTTGTGATCAGGTCTTTTACACTTATAAATACGCCTCGTTTTATCCGTTTTGCCTGTAATATGCCGAACCATATTTCTACTTGGTTCATCCAAGAGGCACTTGTTGGTGTAAAATGGATTTGAAATCGTTTATGCCTTTTGAACCAGTTTTTAACTTTTCCATGCTTATGGGTTGAGTAGTTGTCTGTGATAATATGAACGTCCTTATCTTTAGAGACATTTTTATTTATGAGATTTAAAAAGTTTATAACCTCATGATGTCTATGCCTTTTGTAGCATTTGCCGATTACTGAGCCATTGGCTGTATCCAATGCAGCAAATAAAGTGGCGGTTCCATGGCGCTTATAGTCATGGGTTCGCCTTTCAGCTTGACCAAATTTAAGAGGCAACAAAGGTTGAGTTCTTTCTAACGCCTGTATTTGACTTTTTTCATCAACGCTTAAAACTATAGCATTCTCAGGGGGATCTAAGTAAAGGCCGACAATATCGATTATCTTTTCTTCCAGATGTTTGTCATTACTATATTTGAATGTCTTAACCAAATGAGGTTTAAGGTCATTTTTTTTCCATATTCTGTGAACCGTCATATGACCCATGCCAAGCTCTTTGGCCATTTCTCGTGTGGACCAATGAGTTATATGCTCCGGTGCTTCAAGGGTCTTTGAAATGAGTTTAGCAACGGTCTCCTGCTCATAAAGCGGCTTTCTGCCAGAACGGGGAGCATCTTTAAGACCGTCGATTCTTTTTTCAGCAAAGTTTTGTCGCCATTTAATGACAGTCGTTTTGCTGACTGAAAGCGTTTGCATAATTTCGTCGGTTGACGTCATCTGATCTGCTAGCAGAACAATCTGAGCTCTTTGCGCAATGCCTTGAGGTGAAGTTCGCTTTTTTATGATACGATTTAAGACATCTTTTTCTTCTTTAGTAAGATTAATCTTTGGTAACGGCTTTGCCATAACAATCTCTCCTTTTTGCATTTTTTGAGAAGATAATAACATAACAAAACCATTAAGTCTATAAAAATAAGTTACAATACACTAGTTTAGGAAATAGACACTTCATGAAATACTCGGAATAACCTTTGCACCCCATGCGGTCAGGTTTTCGGTAATGAACGTGACGATTTGCCGGTGTGTCACCTGGCCATTCTTTTCCACGGTTATGGGTTCTCCGAATTTTATATATATTTCTTTGCTGGGATCCACGGAACCCATATCCTTGATGATTCTTCCATTACCCTGAAAATCGGTTTTCAATGCAACCGGAACCACGGCGACCCCGGCTTTTCGCGCCAGCTTAACTCCCAGTGAATTAAAAGATGCCGTATCAAACACGATGCTTCTGGTGGCCTGGGGAAATATTATGATCGAACAGCCTTGAGAAATCAATGCTTGTCCCTGGTTCAAGACCAATTTCAAATCTTCTCGAGGGTTTTGCCGTGTAACTGCGATGGGACGAACTGCTCTTATAATCGAGCCGAGAACCGGGTATCTTAAAAGCCCTTCCTTAACCACAAACGTGACTCTGTTCAATGCAAGGAGAATGCAGGGAAGAACAAGGGTGTCGAGCAGGCTCATGTGGTTGGCAATGTAAACCAATGGCTCCTGATGATCGACCAATCCTTTCAGTCCTGATACATGAAGCCTTCCGCCCGCAGATTCAACAATTTTAACAACACCCAGAGAACCGCGTGCCCAGGTCTTTCGTTCATAAACTCCCTTTCGTGCGGTTATACTTTCTATTAGGATGATATTCAGAAGCTGAACATAATAAATAAACGTCGCCCAGAAGGGAAATTTCTTTACCAGAAAACGACGTGTTTGGGAACTATGATAACCGACGTTGGTTTTGAGAATATGCCAGAATTGATCTATCTCCATACTTCTCTTTCAGTTCATTTTTTTTTCAAAACCGTTGTAAATAGATTTCAGGCGAATTTTTTCCCGTTCCACACAATCTAAAATAGAGGCTAAATTTTCCCCAGGGTACGGTGGCTTATGCGCAATTTCAAGACAAAAGTCCAGACCCGCTTCCAGATTGTTTTTAAATTCCAGCAAAGCTTTTATTGAACTAGGCGTTAAAGAAGAATCCGCCACCATCCTTTCAAAATAGTCCACATACATCACAATTTCCTTGGCAAACATATGCGGCCGTTTGGATGAAACCAGGGATGAACCTCTTCCATAAATATGGTCTACCATCTCCACCAGGGTATAAAATTTACCAAACCATTCAATATTAGGGCCGGGACATATTGATTGGGGCGAATTTTCTTCTTTGGCAATCCCCAAGGTAATAAGCGCTCCGTTCCCAAGATGGTCGCAGATACAGGTCTTTTCCACAACCTTTTTGCAAAGCCTTGCTTTTTCATCAACTGAAATATCCATATTCTCAATTTCTTTTAGTTTTGTCTTTTGATACTCCCGTGAGGCAAGGCAAATCGGTTTTTCGGTGAACTCTGTGTTGGACACAAGAATATTTTTTGGGCATGGAGAACCGGCTCTGCCTTCCGCCACCCTTTTTCGGGTCCATATTTCAGATCCTGTACCATGCACATTGTTAAAAGGAATTCCCAGCGGAGATACGTCACTCATGTAAAGATCATCTTCTTGAGCCTGTCGTAAAAGTTCACGGGTAGTGGCATCCACGCGGGTTACTTCCGGAACCAGCAGAAAAGGACTGGCCCATCCTGTTCGATCTATATTAAATTCTTTTAATCGACGGACTTCTCCATGAGTCCCTATCCCTCCCTGCACGGTAATAAGCGGGCGGTCATTCAATTCAGACTCCGGATAGTTCCATCCCATTTTTTTATAGTACTTTTGTATCAGCGGTTGAAACTCCGACATCAAGTTTTTGCGTTTCTCCTTGAATTCCTCAAGAAGAACAGGCAGTAAAATTCCATTGGAAGCAAAGACATGGCCGCCACAGTTCAGCCCTGACTCAATGCGGAATTCATGCACTTCAAGACCTTTTTTAGCTAAAAATTTACCCTGAACAAGGGCTGAACGGAAATCGCTGACTTTGAGGATGATTCGCTTTTTGATCCGGCCCATTTTATCCCTGTAAAAATCCTTGAATCGGGTCATATAACTGAACAAGCGCCGGTTAAAACCGGCTGAATATACAATGCCGGACTCAAGGCAACTATTGGCATACCCCTTAAGCCCTGCTTGGGCATCGCAAAATTCATCGCCAAGAGGATTGCCGTTTTTGTCAAAATGAGTCCGATCCAAAGTAACCATCATATTAACATCTATAGAGCCGGGTTTCATGCGTGATGTTAAATCTTTTTCAAGAGCATCTCTCTCATGACCGGGCTTCATTCTGAGAAGTTCTTCATATTTTATTCTCAGAAGAGATTCTTCAGGCAACAGTTCAAAATATTTACGTTTATTGTTGTCTTTGAAAAAAGGCTGATTTCTTATTTCTTCCATTTTTTTCCTGACAATCTCATAAACGATATCCAGATAGGCGGTGATCCTTTTGGCCCGACCGTCCTGTGCATTTCTGGGTATTTTGACATAAGGAAGGTTGAACTTTGACGTGTAATATTTGCGAATTTTTTCCAGTAAAAGGTCATCTACGAGTGAAATAACCGAAGAAATGCCCAAAGGCGCCACACGGATCGGGGTGTCAACCGAGTGCCCGGTCCCCATAACAGGAATGTGAAACGTGTGGAAATAATCTGTCATATTCATTACCAGCGCAAGAGAATTGAACCGTAAGTCAGACCTGCTCCAAAGGCATCGAGCAGAACGGTTTGCCCGCTTTTAATTGTTCCGTTTCTTGCGGCCTCATCCAGAGCCGTAGGGATCGTTGCAGCAGAAGTGTTGCCATACCGGTCCACGTTAATCAGAACTTTTTCCATAGGGAGATTCAAGCGATTGGCAACGGCTTCTATGATTCGACGATTGGCTTGATGAGGAACAAACCAATCCAGCTCCTTAACCGTCATCTGGTTTTTCTTTAATGCATAATTGGCGAAATCAGATAGCGTTTTTACAGCAATTTTGAAGATCTCTTTACCTTTCATTTTAAATTTATTGAGTTTTCGAGAGTATATCTCAGGGGTTACCTCCATATTTGACCCCCCCGCCGGCATATGAAAAAGCTCCCAGAGATTTCCGTCCGAAAGCAGATGGCTGGATAGAATCCGTTGCGTTGAGTCCGCCGGGACCTGTTCAACAATAGCCGCTCCCGCCCCGTCTCCGAACAAAATACAGGAATTGCGGTCTTCCCAGTTGAGAAACGGGTTAAGGACTTCGCCGCCCACAACCAACGCCGTTTTGACCTGTCCTGTTTGAATAAACTTATCAGCAGTTGCCAGTCCATAAATAAATCCCGAACAGGCCGCATTAATATCCATGGCCCAGGCTTTGTTAGCGCCAATCTTATGTTGAAGCCAACAGGCGGTGGATGGAAGCAGCGTATCGGGAGAGCAGGTGGCATAAATAATTTGATCTATGTCTTCCGGCGACCGTCCCGCCATTTCCAGGGCTTTTTGTGCCGCTGAAAAACCAAGTGAGGAATTTTGTTCCGCAGGGTTTTTAAGATCTGAAATCCTCCGCTCTAGAATTCCGGTTCTCTCACGAATCCAGGTGTCACTGGTTTCAATTCCTAATTTTTCAAGCTTTTCAACAATACCGGCATTGTTGAGACGATTTTCAGGGAAAGCCGATCCGGTTCCCGTAACCCTTGCTCCAAAATCCATAACTATTACATTGTAATCTTTCGCTCTATTTTAGTATTTCCTAAAACAGATCCTTTTGTAATGGTTTGGTTCTGTATAACAAATTAATTTCAACCCGGCGATACCGTTTTCAAAAAGCTAAACGATTACGATTTTTTTTCAACCGGTCAATTTACTTGTTGTATTTACCGAGTATCAGTGCTGCATTTGTCCCTCCGAAACCGAAGGAGTTGGTCATGGCGAGTGTGACATCCGTCTTTCGGGCGGTGTTTGGAACGTAATCGAGATCGCAATTCCGGTCTGGATTATCAAGATTTATTGTCGGCGGAATAATGCCTTCATGAATGGTCAGCGCCGTGAAAACGGTTTCAATGCCACCGGCACCTCCTAAAAGATGGCCGGTCATGGACTTGGTCGAACTGATTGCCAGTGAGTGTGCTTTTTCCTTGAATACGGACTTGATGGCTTGCGTTTCGTAAAGATCATTCAGCTGGGTTGAAGTGCCGTGGGCATTGATATAATCCACGGCGTTATATGAAATTCCCGCGTCATCAATGGCTGCCGCCATGCATCGGGCGGCGCCTTCGCCGTCCGGAGCAGGCGCTGCCATATGAAACCCGTCTCCGCTCATACCATACCCGCAGATTTCAGCATAAATTCCGGCGCCTCTTTTTAAAGCCCCCTCAAGTGTTTCCAGTATGAGAATTCCGCATCCTTCACCCACGATAAAACCATCACGCTCGCGGTCAAAGGGACGGGATGCTTTTTCAGGCTCATGGTTTCGGACAGAAAGGGCTTTCATGGCATTGAAGCCGGCAATGCAGGTGGGTGTAATAACAGACTCCACACCGCCGGTTATCATGGCATCGGCGCCGCCTCTCTTAATGATTTTGAATGCATCCCCGACCGCATGGGTTCCTGAAGCACACGCGGTTGCAATTGAGGAATTGGGCCCCTTTGCACCCAAGTAGATGGAAATCATACCCGGAGCCATATTCCCGATCATCATGGGGATAAAAAATGGCGTTACTCGTTTGGGTCCTTTTTTTCTCAGTATCGCGGCGGTATCTTCAAGCATCTGAAGCCCGCCCAGACCGCATCCTGTGAGAACACCGACCCTGTTTTGGTTGGTACTGTCTATAATTAACCCCGAATCTTCCAGGGCCATCCGGGACGCTGCAACCGCATAGGCTATAAACGATTGAATGCGTTTTGCTTCTTTTTTGGGAAGGAAATCCTCAGGGTGAAAATCCTTAACTTCTCCGGCAATTTGAGTGTCAAACCCGGATGCATCGAACTGGGTTATCTCGCCGATGCCCGATTTGCCTTCACACAAGGCAGTCCATGTCTCTTCAACGCCGATACCCAGTGGCGTTACAAGCCCCAAACCCGTAATAACGACCCGCCGGTCCGCAGCGGTCTTTGTATCAACCATAATCGTAACGTCACGAAAATTCTATGCCGCCATAAGCGGAATCCAAACCACAAGTCTTTTAACAACAACACGTTTATTGGATTATTCCATTTTTCCAATTGCGGCGAAGTGCCTAAATCATAAAACTATTTTTTAACCTTTCATGAATTTTTTACTTCGCCGGATACACCGGGATTAGGAAACATTAATGTGCCTCAATATAATCGAAAGCGTCTTTGACCGTCAACAATTTCTCTGCTTCTTCATCAGGAATCTCGATATCGAACTCCTCTTCCATGGACATGATCAACTCCACAAGGTCCAGTGAATCTGCGCCAAGGTCATCCACAAAGGACGCCTCCGGAACTATTTCTTCAAGATCAACACTCAGCTTTTCCGCAATTATTTTTTTTACTTTATCCTCAATGGACATTTGGTTTACCCCCTTTTATATGTACATTCCACCACTTACATGAATCACCTGGCCGGTTATGTAAGATGCACTCTCAGAAGCCAGAAAAGCAACAACGGCGGCAACATCTTCAGGCTGACCCGCCCGTCCCAACGGGACCTGATCCAGCATTGCGTTTCTTGCCTTTTCTGAAAGTAACGCAGTCATATCCGTTTCTATGAAACCCGGAGCGATGGCATTGACGGTAATGCCGCGCGGAGCCAGTTCTTTGGCAACTGTTTTTGTGAGTCCGATTAAACCTGCCTTTGATGCCGAATAATTCGCCTGTCCCGCATTCCCGGTGACGCCCACAACCGACGCCATATTAATGATACGTCCATAACGCTGTTTCATCATGGCTTTTGCGGCAATCCTCGTGCAGGTAAACGCTCCCTTTAAATTAATATTTAAAACAACATCCCAATCCGTTTCCTTCATACGTACCAAAAGACCGTCTTTGGTGATACCGGCGTTATTGACGAGAACATCTATGCGCCCGGATTTGTCTAAAATTTCTCCGAAAAAGCTTACCACTTCTTTTTCTTGGGCAATGTTAACACTGGTGCTGACTGCCGAACCTCCGGCATGGGCTACGAGTTTCTCGGTTTCAGCAGCAGCGGCAGCTTCGGCATCCGGATCACTGGGAGAAAAATAATTAAAATAGATACGGGTGTCCGGTGCTGCCAGCGATATACAAATCGCCCTGCCAATACCTCTCGACCCCCCCGTAACCACAACAGTACGTTGTTCTTGTTCGGTCATGATTACCTCGCAAACAGTATGTCTGCAACCAGATCCATGTCATTTATGACATTTAGGCTGCTGCAAACCAGTTGGTTATAAGAATTTGTTTCCATAAAATCACAGGCCGCCTTTTGATCAAACACACCGGAACCCATCAGGATATTCAGCGCGTTCCGGGAAACAAGTTGCGCAACCTCATCGGCAAAAATTCTGGACATGGCTTTAATCTTTTCGGCTTCCGGGTCACCGGCTTTTGATAGGGCCACGGCCTTACGCGCCAGGCTGGCCCCAATTTCCACATGGGTCATCATATCGGCCAGGGAAAACATGACATGTTGCTTCCGGGTCAGCCGATGGTCATGAACCAACATAATGGTATTATTCAAAACCCCGGCCGCGAGCCCGTAAAACCGACATCCGGCATCGTTTACATCGCTATCCATATTTTCCATTTCCTGGCAGATGGCTTTATAAAATCCGCCTTTGGTTTTGCGCGTTTCTTTCCAGCGGAATGTGCTGATAATACTCTGCTGAATTTCGCTGGTTCCTTCATAGATACAGGTGATCTTCACATCCCGCTTGATCTTCTCCACTTCAAACTCGGTCATATACCCATAACCGCCAAGTGCCTGGATGGCATCGTCGGCGGCCTTATTGGCAGACTCGGTAGCAAACAGTTTGCTAATGGAACCTTCCACATGAAGGTCAGATTCGCCTGAATCGATCCTGAGAGCAATTTCGTCCATATAGGCGGTTGCGGCCTGGAGTCTTACGGCATGGGGAACGACAAGCTTGTGAGTGTACCCCTGTTTTTCTGAAAGCGGAGATCCGAACTGAATCCGCTCTTTGGCATACGGAATCACGATCTCAAGAGCCGCTTCACAAGGCCCCAGGGCCATGGCGGCAACCATCAGCCGGGTATATCCAAAAACTTTATTGGCTTGTTTCATACCCTTACCGGGAACCAAGCCGATGAGATTTTCAGCCGGAACAAACACATCCGTAAAAGACAGTGGAGATGTGTTTGAAGCCCGGATACCGTGCTTATCCTCACCCTTGCCCTGAACAAAGCCTGGTGTCCCCTTTTCCACGATAAAAAATGCAGGGCCTTCCGGTGTTTTAGCCAGCAGGGTAATGAAATCGGCATATCCTCCGGTAGATATAAACTGCTTGGTCCCGTTAATGGTATATCCTGTTATTGCTCCGGAATCATTTGTTACCGGTTCCGCTTTGGTCTTAAGTGACGCAAGGTTGCTGCCGGCGCCCGGTTCTGTCACAGCATAGGCCACAAGGGAATTCCCCTCGGCAATGGCACCGAGCCATTTTGCTTTCTGTTCTTCGGTACCCCCCACAATTATGGGGTCGGCACCGAGCTGGATGGCAAAAAAAGCGGTTCCGATCCCCAGGCAAATCTTACACATTTCACGAATTACCGCGCAACAGTCTCGGGTACCGCCCCCTATTCCGCCATAATCTTCATCGATGAAAAGGAGCTGCAGGCCAATATCCGGTCCCATTATTTCGCGGACCGTCTCCTCCGGGAAAATTTCATTTTTGTCATATTTAAGAATTTTTTCACGGGTTAAAAGACGATGCTTAAGCTGCCTGACCGTCTCTATAACCATCTGTCTCGACTCGGAATCCAATCCTTTTAGCACAGGGTTTGCTGGGTTTGTATGTGGGGTCATCTATTTTTTTCCTCATAGCTTTTTTAGTAATGAAATCGTAAAAAGTTTTTTCCGAAGGATAGGGTACATCTTTGAAGTGAGAAAAAATGACTTTTTACAAAACCGTCATTATTCGGCTCCAATTACAGCACGGCCCTTGTAAGTACCGCAATTGGGGCATGCATGGCGAGAAAGCATTGCATCCCCGCATTGAAGACAATTAATTCTATTGGGAACTGCAACTTTCTGGTGAATTCTTCGTGTATTTCGCTTTGACTTAGATTTCTTGCGTTTTGGTACGGCCATTAGTAATACTCTCTCTTAACTATATGAATATATTAATTATTTAGCATAATACAACCGTCATGATTAGAAATTGCGATTTTAGTAATTTAAACCAAAAGGATTGTCAAGGGTTTTCATGAACATTTTTCTATTTTGTTTTTATGCCCGACCGTTACGGTTCCATGGCGATAAAAGGGGTTTCATGTTTTTTATCTATTTGTTATTATTATATAATTAATTTTAAACCCCGTCTCATCCTTGTTCCTGTCGAAAAAAATCAGGCCAATTGAAAGAGGGTTCAATTTTCAAACGTAATCGTAACGGCTAACATATATTGGATCTGTTTTACTCATTACTAATACTCAATTTATTACCGCAAGTAAACTCTTTGGTATTCGTACAAGAAGGAATTATCCCGAAATTCGGGGGGCCAGTTTTATCTTGACTCATATTCCGTTTTTGTGTATCTAAAGATCAAAGTCCGCTGAGGGATCGTCTAGAGGCAGGACGACGGGTTCTGGCCCCGTTAACCCAGGTTCGAATCCTGGTCCCTCAGCCACATAAATTCAAGGGGTTATAGAAATAAATATAATCCCTTTTATACTGAAAATCTTAATCTCTCCCACTCTTTTTCCACTTTTTCAAGTTGAGTCGAGACCACAATAACCATTATATCGCCAAGAATATGATATCTTTTAGAAAAACGCGGCTTTCACAATTTTTTATACCAAATAAAAATTCGGATTCGAGAGTGACTATCTTCTTGAGACCTTTAGTTTTTATAGTGACAACTTTTGCCATTTATTAAAAAACTACAACGTATTGATAACAGGTAAAAATTCAATATAAATACAAAGCATTATCTTCTTGTTTAATTTTTACATAATATCAAATAATTATAAAATATGCGGTAACTTCTCAATAAGTTCTGGTGTATTAAATGGTGATATTGAGCCGCCAACGGATAATAAAATGTAAAATGTTTGGAACTCGAACATAAGTGAGCCTAAAGAAAAAACAGGTGCCAATCCTTTAATAGCAACTGTTTAAACGCAACATCATATATTTAAAAGATGAATGATCTTATTCGTTGTTTTTTCTTAAGGCTCACTAACATGCTCAAACAGCCAGACCTTTTTTACCTGTTTGCAAAGGGTATGTACAATTCATCCGCCGATAAATCCACTTACACCGGTTACAAGGTACATACTTTAATTTCCCCTGTTAATCATAATGAACTCGTAAAAAGTCCGATTTAGACGGTTTCGTAAAAAGTTCAAATTCCCCCGCATAAAACCTTCGGGATAAAAAGGCGTGCAAGTTTTGTAATCATGAGGCGTACTTATCGTACGTTGAATGATTACGGAATGAAGTACAACGCAGAAGTTGAACTTTTTACGAGACCGTCAATCATGAAATATCGCTAAAACAAGTTAGCACCGCATTTTTTCGCTCCAAACTCTCTTTAACTTTAGGACTTAGGAGGGCTGCAAACTCTTCCACATGATGACATGAGGGCGGTGCCTGCTTCAAATACAAGATTTTTTGCGCCGCCGGGTGGCAATATATCTCCGTAACACCTCGCCTGATCTTTGGTATTAATCGAAGCCAGGTTTGCTCCAGCATGAAACCGGTTTCATATAGCCCAAAAACCTCCTGGTTGTATGCAATCCTGTTTTTTTGCAACTTAAGCCGCAAACGGATTACCCATGGGAGCATGACAACGGCCGTCACGGATTGCCTCCACTTCAGGGTCCGAATGCCCTGCCATGGAAGCCTCACTGCAGGGATGTGGTATTTCTTGACAAGCGGAATAATGATATCCAGTATGGCAGGATGGATGTGCAAATGGTTGTGGCTGTTAAGATGATCAATTTTCAACCCTGTGGCCAAAAATTCCTTGATCTGGGCTTCACACTCCTTTGCAAGTTGGCGCTTTATCTTTTTTGAAAAGAAATAGCGAATACCGCTGGAAACAATCCTCTTGGAAAACTTCCCGGCCACATCCACCAGGTCGGGGATTTCTTTTTTAGGCAAAACAGACAAACCTTCCACCATCACCAGATGCAGACCCACTTTTAGAGAGGGATGCGCTTTGGCAAGCGCAACGGCTTCTTCAGTCGCCTCGGCACTTACCATCAAGCTGGCACAGGTTAAAATACCCTTT
Organism: uncultured Desulfobacteraceae bacterium; assembly: GCA_964502855.1. Taxonomy (GTDB): domain Bacteria; phylum Desulfobacterota; class Desulfobacteria; order Desulfobacterales; family UBA11574; genus S5133MH16. The sequence goes on from CAZDAB010000017.1 coordinate 12,470, forward strand.
TGATGGGCTTGAATTACGGCCTGATTTACTTCCGAACACAACCCAAAATCGTCGGCAGTGATGATCACATATTTCATTTAAAATTTCCGTGGTTAGCAACAGGTTACCATCATTTTACTTCCACCATCTTTCCTTTTTTTAGAACGAAACTTTTCCCTTTCCAATACGTATATCTTTTTAAGAAGCTTGCCAGCCAGACAAAAATTCCCAGGAGATCTCTGAGTGGGAGTAACCAAATGCCTTTTATTCCATCCCGGTCTTGCAAAAATAAGGAATTTGAAACTGCCGTCAACAGGCGTACGCCAATAGTTCCCAGCAAAACCGACCATCCGTGGGAAGCTCCAAGAAAGGCGTACAGTAAAGCGAACGGAATACCTCGAATAAGTAATGTGAAGAAAAATCCGGAGGGATTGGCAGATTTCGTGTTTTGATCCCAATAGACCTGGTGAAGCCACCAATCTCGAAACTTTCTGAGATCTACACTCATTTTAGCCACATAGGAAACAAAATGAATCCGATATCCCTTCGCCACCACACGTCTTCCCAGTTCATAATCTTCGACAAAATAATTGCCCAGCGGAACCAGTCCACCGATTTCATCCAAAACGTCACGCCGGACAGCCATAGTGGCACCCGGACAGGCTATGGAAGCCTTTGTTACCACAGCAAGGACAATGGAAGGGACAAAGTTTATGTTATAAGAAAGCAATTCCAGGGATTCCAATATGTTCTTAGGTTTCCACGCACTGTAAAGCGTGCAGGAAATCCCCACCTTCTTATCGGCAAGCGGAGCTACTATCTTTCTGAGGTAATCCGGCTCCAAAAACATGTCGCTGTCGGAAAAGACAAAAACCTCCCCATGGGCTCTTAAGCTTGCATTATAAATATTACTTACCTTCCCATTAGAGCCGATCTTGCTCTCATCGACAACAACATGAACATTTTGCTGCGGATAGGCCTCGCGGATTTTTTCCACAACCTCCCGAGCCGGATCGTCTTTTCTTTGAACAGCATAGATGACCTCATAATCTTGATAATCCTGTTGGCATGCAGTCTCCAAATTGATAAAAAGATCCTTTTCCAAACCATAAACAGGCTTAATCAAAGAGACATAGGGGGCAAATGAGATGGGTGCTCGACCTGCTAAAGCAACCCTCTTTCTTCTCATAAATACAGCCACACAAAGGGTTGTCATCAACCAAAAAATGGAAGCCATAAAAACAGGAATAAGTATGAGATGCTGCCAGGTCATCTTTTGAAGTCTTGACCCTCCTAAATCAAAGAAGCGTTATACCTTTGTAATCCATCGCAATTGTTCTGCGACAGCTTTTAAACATAAAAGATTATTTTTCGTAAACAATTTTTTAAAAGCTTCGCTGAATTGCTGTGTTTTAAATAATTGGTATGTATCCGTGAGAGAAACTGCTATATGCTGCAACACACTGGCGTCACGGTAGCAATCAAGCATGCACCGATTGCAATGATCACGAATAAATCTTTGCGGTCCGAATTCGTGAATTTTGCAAATAGGATCTTCCCAGAAATGACAGCGATAAATATCCAGGTTCCAATCCAAAAGAAAATAGCGGTATCCCCCTAAACAAGGAAACATTTGGGGCATTTTAAGAAGGAATCTTTGCATTTCCGATAGGGATACTTTGTTGTTTACAATAAAGATCCTATTTTTTAGAGTTTTAATTTTATCAAAAACGGTCATCAGCTGTTCAGACGTGTAATGGACTAAATCGGATGACGAAAATCCGAGATAACCGGATCCCAGGTATTGCATGGGATAAGAAAACGTCATCTGGGAAAAGCCCATTGATTTCAGAAAGTCAGGCAATTTGTCATAATCAGAAATAAGCTTGCTGATCGTCACAGAGGCCGTGCTGCTGATTTTATACTTTTTAAGCTGCACGTTGGCCGCCTGAACCTTCCGACATAAATCCTTGATGCCACGGTTTTTTTCATGAATCTCAACGGCGGGCGCATCAATTGAAATGACAATACTGTTCAGCCCTGCTTCCTTTAAACAGCGGATGAGGTCTTCCGTAAGTCGTCCGCCGTGAGTGCATAACATTGGACTCATTCCTTTGCGATGTGCATAGGAAACAAAAGCAAGAATATCCTTGTGAAGCAGTGGTTCTCCGCCCACAAATTCTATGTACCGGATACCACTATCATATAAGATATCGATGGATAAAAGGGCATCGGCGCGGGAGACGGATCGAAACTCCTGTGGTTTTAATTTTCCTGCAGCGAAATTGCAGAATTTGCACTGGGCATCACATCGATTTGTGATGGCAAAATGGCAAAATCCTGGTCCTCCCTGGTTGAATGTGAGGTTCAACCTGTCTTTCCATATAGTCCACTTTGATGGAATTGATTTATCTGTATTGATATTGCAGGCACTCATTTTCAGCCTTTTTGTTACAGGGTGCCATTCAGATCCGGGCTTTGGATCTCCAAATGAGCCGTCAGTCCATCAACAGGCACTTTTATATTTTGCGATCCCATATTCCCTTTTTCCCCCAGCAAAACCGTAAATACGCCTATCACAATGATGGCGGCACCCATCCAGCGCAGAATATTGACATTTTCTCTTAAATAAAACTGCGCGATCAGTGGTGCGAAAACATAGGTGAGTGCCGTAATCGGCAACACCAGACTCAAATCACCCCATGACAATGATAACAATATCGTAGCAAAAAAAAGGGCGTGACATAGCACTCCGATTAAAATGCTCGGTTTATGAATTGCGGCCCCAACATATTGAAGGCTCACGGACCAAAAGCCCCCGGACCACCCCACCTGTTGTAATTCACGCAGCCCTTTGCTCAGAAGTCCATCGCCGATAGAGACAATAACCGTTCCAAGAAACATGACGATAATGGCTTTCCACATTTCAGTTTCCTTTTAGCCCCCTGTCCCGGATCCGCCCTAAGGGAAAAAACACACCATTAGGCATCCTTTCCCCGGGTGTGCATAAAATTAAAAAATTCCCAGCCCTCCCGCAGTCTGCGTTTGCACACGTCTTTGTCACGCATCATGGTTCGCAGAATACGCAGGATAGGCCTGGGACGAAAATAGAATTTATTGTAGAAGGTTTCGACCGCATCGAAGATTTCCTCTTTGCTCAAATCCTCGAATTCGTGGGACGCATGTTGGACACCTGAGCCGGAAACGACATCGGAACTTACCAGCCAATTGTTCTCCACAGCCTGTTGATAGAATTCGGTGCCCGGATAGGGTGTGGCAATTGAAACCTGTAAAGTGTCCGGGTCGAGTTCTTTGGCGAACGCAATCGTCTTCCGGATCGTTTCTCTGGTTTCACCCGGAAAACCGACAGCAAAAGTTGCATGGGTAGCAATACTTAGCTTCCTGCAGGTTCGGATAAATTTTCGACACTGGTCGGTCGTTATGCCTTTTTTAATATTCTTCAGGATCACGTCACTACCGGATTCGATTCCGACCATGACCAGGCGCAGCCCGCCTTCCTTCATAATTCTCAGCGTCTTCTCAGGCACGTTAGCCCGTGTGCTGCATGACCAGGTGATATTCAGCTTTTTAAGCCGGCCGGCGATCTCCTCTGCTCGTCTGAATTTAGCGGTGAAGGTATCATCATCAAAAAAAAACTCTTTGACTTCCGGAAACATTTTTTTGGCGCGCGTGATTTCCTCAATGACACTCTGAACAGAGCGTGTTCTATATTTGCGTCCGCCGATGGTCTGAGGCCACAGGCAAAAGGTACATCTTGCGTCACAACCACGTCCGGTGTAAACCGACAAATATGGATGAAGTAAATACCCTACAAAATATTTTTTGATGTTCAGGTCCCGCCGGTAGACATCAAGCACCGATGGAAGTGCATCCATGTCCTGAATCGGTTCCCTGTCTTTATTGCAAATAATTTTGTCGTCACTTACATAGGAAATTCCTTCCACCTCAGGCAGAGATTTGCCATTAGCAATATCAAAAATGGTGTAGTCAAATTCGCCCCTGGCCACAAAGTCCAGACTCTTGCCCGCCAATAGGGATTCCTCCGGAAGGGCCGTCACATGGGGCCCAACCATTCCGACAAACATATCGGGATACTCCCGTTTGAAGCGATGGGCCAGTTCAGCATCATTGGTAAATCCGGGCGTACTTGTATAAATGATCAGGATGTCAAAATCCTTACCCGCTGAAACGCTCTCAGCGGCATCCATGTCTTCTGCCGGCGCATCCAGCACTTTGCTTTGCGGGCATAGTGCCGCAGCCTGTGCCAGCCAGGTCGGATACCAAAATGAGCGGATTTCCCGCTTGGCCTGGTACCGACTTCCTGCCCCTCCGTCAAACCCCTCATACGAGGGAGGATTTAAAAAAAAGACACGTTTGAACATTCGGTTCTCTCCTTTTCCTTACTATCTGGTCGATGGCACCCAATGTTAATTTACCGGATTTTTATATAAACTGCAAGTTCGGAAATAGGATATTTTACATGATTTCAGCTCTGAGCAAATTTGCTTTTTGAGCATTCATTCCATGAGAGACCCAACCTGCTTTTTCCTCTACTGCTTTTCCCTGTCTTTTGTAACGGATCATATAATATCGATCTTTTTTTCCGTTATGTTTCCGTTCCGAATGTTCATAATACCGCAGGCATAGGTATTGGGTTTTTATCCACTTGACAGACATAATAATATTTACTAAAAAAACATGATATGGCGTTATTTTTTAATTCTCTCACACTCATCTCTCCAGTATTCCATCATTCCATGAAGATGGCATACATCAGTAACTATTATTAAATAAGGAGCAAATGCTTATTTGATTAAAGATGAATGAAAAGAGCTTGTAATAAAAGCTATTAATATGGTTGAATCCGAAGGAAATGGTAGTATCAAATTTGTCAGCATTTTCGGAGATCAGAAATACATACAAGCGCACATCCATTCAGTTGAGTTGATTGACCATAATATTTTTTTAAAAAGCAGCAGAATCGGATGAAAATAACGATAGCCAAAACCGCAGGCTTCTGCATGGGCGTGCAGAGAGCTGTTGAGATGGCTCTGGAAGCGCCCCGCAGATGTGAAAAACCTGTCTTTACTTTTGGTCCTCTTATTCACAATCCCCAAGTCATATCCCTTTTGAAAAAAAAGGGAATATCTGTTATGAATGATATTCCTGATCATGGGGCCGGCACTGTCCTGATCAGG
>CAZDAB010000018.1:0-17199 GCA_964502855.1 uncultured Desulfobacteraceae bacterium
GGAATTCAGCGCAGGGTCAAAGGAATTTTTACCAGTACCATATATAACCGGGCTCATTTTTTCAGTATCTGGGAGCTTAAACAGATCATTCGGTCGTATTTAGGGGATGTGCCCATATCATGGCGTACCGTATGTCATTTTCCGGCTGCAACCGGCTGGATGACCCGCAGGATGGAACGGTCCGCCATGTTGCAAAGATGCCCGTGCGGAGCTTTTATCGCTATGGTGGTTACCCTTGTCCCCCGTTTTAGAACCCGGCCCCTTGCCGTGCCTATTAAAGCAAAACATACCACCGGTGCGGCGGCCGGGTAGGAAAGTTCAAGGCTTAAACTTCAAGATTTAAGGTTCAACTTATAACTTCAACCTAAGTTGAGCGATTTTTTGCGAAGAGATGTGCTGAGATCTTTGTGCATAAGGGTTCGCGAAAACCGAAGGCATACCCGTGGATATGTCGAGGATTTTCGCGGATCATTGATGCGCAAGAGATCGGTGCAGATCGAGTAAAAAATCGCTTGATTTAGGTTCAGATCAGGAGTCCGGATTATGGAAGCTTATTTATATGAACCCTTGGAGGAGAAAAAGGTTAAATGCAATCTTTGCAACCATCGGTGCATCATAAAAGAGGGCCGTCGCGGAATATGCGGCGTCAGGGAAAACCGGGGCGGAGTACTGGAAACTCTGGTTTACGGAAGGCTTATTGCCCGTAATATCGATCCGATTGAAAAAAAACCGCTTTTTCATCTCATGCCCGGAAGCCTTTCCTATTCCATAGCAACAGTAGGGTGCAATTTTAAGTGTAGATTCTGCCAGAACGCAGATATCGCCCAGATGCCGTCAGACCGTAACGGGATGATTGTAGGTGACTACTTCTCGCCCAGGGATATTGTTGATGCCGCTTTAAAGGGGGATTGCAAAACCATAGCCTATACCTACACCGAACCCACCGTTTTTTTTGAATTGGCCTATGACACGGCTAAACTTGCTCACCAAAAGGGAATTAAAAATGTTTTCGTCACCAATGGATACATGACCGCCGAAGCCCTTAATATGATAAACCCCTACCTTGATGCGGCCAATGTTGACTTAAAGGCATTTACCGAAGATTTTTACAAAACATATTGCAAGGCCAAACTGGCGCCTGTCAAAGAGACGTTAAAACTGATGAAGTCATCGGGTGTTTTTGTTGAGGTTACCACATTACTTATTCCGGGGTTAAACGATGCCAGGGATGAACTTGAAGAACTGGCGGCCTTTCTGGCGGGTTCTCTGGGCACGGAAACCCCCTGGCATATCAGCCGGTTTCATCCCACATACAAGCTGATGGATCGACCGTCAACGCCGGTTAAGACTCTGAATATGGCTCGTGAAATCGGGATAAAGGCGGGCTTAAAATATGTTTATACCGGTAATGTGCCCGGCGAAAGCGGAGAGAAGACATTCTGTTATCAATGCGGTAAGATCCTGATTGATCGGTGGGGATTCTATGTCCGGGAAAATCTGACAGAAAACGGCCGGTGCCCGAGTTGCGGCGCGAAAATTGATGGCGTGGGATTGTAACAAGTCGTTTTCTTGATTTTTTACGAAACAGGCAATTTTTAGCTCACTCTTAGAGACCTTTGAAAAATGCTCAATTTTGTTCAAGTTCAAGAAAGACGAAGATTTTAACCGCAGACATACACTGAGTATTTTGAGGATTAAAATCTGAGTCTGACGCAGAAATTGAGCAAAAGGGGGCGTTTTGCAAAGGTCTCTCTTATGTCATTTCAGATTGCGCACGGGCAACGCCCGGTAAGCTTTCTTATGAACCATTCGATCCGAATAATGGTACCCGCGGTGGAAATTAAAAATATATGCCTGAATCGCTGATGTTTCCGATGTCCAGATCCATCCACAGCTTAACTTTATATCCGAAACGATCTTGACCTGCTGACCGCAATCCGTTTCATATCCTTTATATTTTTTATCCTGGATATAGAGGCTTTGAAGTTCTGCCAGTGTGGGAAGCCGCCAGTTGTCGTATTTTTTTTCAAGGGTGTCCGGAAACGTGTATTTAACCCAAAGGTCGGCCTGTTTCCAGTTGATATTCCCCTGGTTGTCGGTTTTGGCCCACATGACCCCCAGTTGATGATCTGTAACCGTGCCGTCGCCATTATCCGTAAAACGATCACCCGACCAAACTGGTGTGCCGAATAAAAACATACACATTAAAATGATCCATATAGGGGTTGATTTTGTTCGGGACATGGTTGTCCTCCTTCTAAGAAAAACCCAATAGGAAAAACGTTGATCCGGCAAATTATCCATGTTCTATTTTTTCCCGCAGTCGTTCGGCGTTTTTTTCATCCCGATGGGAAAGGACGGGAACCGGCGAACGCCGGAAAAGCTTTTCGGCCACCGATCCGACAAAGAAATGTTCGATATCCGTGCGTCCCCTTGCTCCCATGACAATCATATCGACGTTTTCCGTAACGATCAGTTTCAACAGCTCGTTGGTTGGATTGCCGACCTTAAAAATCGTTCGGACATGTTCACGATTAACATATGAATGTTCAATAAAATTTTTCAGCAAATTTTCCCGTTCCGCTTTAACCCCTTCCACATAATGCTCGCTGTCGACCTCATATCCCATGGATGCCACCATTTCTACCGCTTTAATATCTTTGGAATTGATAATGCTGGCCACGACCAAATGAGCATTCAGATTTTTTGCGATTTTAACGGCATAATCGAAGGTCTCCTTTGAATAAGATGTAAAGTCGAGGGCCACCATTATTTTTTTGATATCGCTCATGAGTTTTTCCTTTTCATTTGCCTTTTAAGACGCATCAGTTTTGTTTTTCACTTTCGTCATGCTGCAGGAACGGACGCTTTTTTCGGGATGCGGGGTCTTTGAATCAGATAAAGGAGACCGAAGACAGCCAGCCCGATGAAAACTACCCAGTAACGCTGGTTATATGGAAGACCGATCCATGAGGCAATCAGGGCCGGGCGCATCATGACTATAGTAACGAACAGAAAAATCGGTATTTCATAGAATCGATTTTTTGCCACAAACCATCCCTGCGTAGCAGAAGCAAATGCAAAATTGCCGATACAGGCCATGCCAAAAATCAGGATTGCCAGAGGCCAGCTATAGATATCGTGAAGGATCAGATCGCTGTTGAAAATGAACATAAACGGCAGGATAGCGGTTCGGATATCGTACATGAACCCTTGTATGCCGGTGGGAATGGGCGGCGATTTGGCGATGGCTGCCGCGGCATAGGCGGCCAGTCCCACGGGTGGTGTGTCATCGGCAAGAATCCCGAAATAAAAACAAAAGAGATGAGCGGCCATTAAAGGCACCATGAACCCTTGGCCGTGGGCAATGCTCACCATGGCCGGTGCGGTCAAAGACGCCATGACAATATACGTCGCGGTGGTGGGAAGTCCCATGCCGATGATCAGGCTGGCGAAGGCGGTTACCACAACCATGATATAAATGTTTCCGCCGGAAATGGTATCGATGATCTGGGTAATCAGTCCGCCCAGACCCAGGGCTACCACACCAACGATGATGCCGGCGGCTGCCGTGGCAAGGGCCACAGCGACCATATTTCGTCCCCCGGCGGCAAGGGCCGAAAAAATGTCGATGATGCTTTGCTTAAACGCCGGCCAGATGTGTTCTTTGTTCAGATAAGCCTTGACCGGACGCTGAATCAGCATAATCGCGGCCATGACGATTACGGCTTGAAATGCGGCACGTTCAGGGGTATGCCGGGCAATGACCAGCTGGTAAAGAAGAAACAGCACCGGTATAATATAGTGGATGCCGCTGAACAGTGTGCTGAAAAACGGGGGAAGTTCTTCTTTGGACATCCCTCTTAAGCCGGCTTTGGAGGCCTCGATATGGGTAATATACAGCAGTGCCGCATAAGAGGCAAATGCCGGAATCGCAGCGGCTTTAATGACCGCAATATAGGGGACGTTGACGTATTCGGCGATAATAAATGCAGCGGCGCCCATGATGGGCGGGGCGATTTGTCCGTCCGTGCTGGCGGCCACTTCTATGGCCGCAGCTTTGGTGGGCGAATACCCGACCTTTTTCATGAGCGGGATGGTAAAGGTGCCGGTGGTGACGATATTGGCGATACTCGACCCATTGACAAGGCCTGTGAACATGCTGGCTAAAACCGCCGCCTTGGCCGGGCCGCCTTTGAACCGGCCCAAGAGGCTCAATGCCAGTTGAATGAAATATTTCCCGGCGCCGGCTTTATCCAGCATGGCGCCGAAAAGCACATACAGATAGACAATGGTGGCTGAGACATCCAGGGGGATGCCGTATATCCCTTCGGTGGACATGGTCATCTGCCCCTGGAACCTGTTGAGTGAAACGCCTTTAAAGGCGATAACGTCGGGCATATAAGGGCCAAAAAAGGCATATGCGCAAAAAAACAAGGCGATAACAGAAAGAGCAGGGCCGATGACCCGGCGGGACGCTTCCAGCAAGAGCACCACCAGGGTCAGTCCGATGACAGTATCCCTGACGATGGGTGCACCGTAGCGCATCGTCATTCCGGAATAATCAATGGCAATATAAAGTGCCGAAAGGCAGGCCATAGCGGCGATGATATAGTCCAGCAGCGGAATCCTGTCTTTTTGGGAAAAATATTTAAGACCGAAACGGGTCTTTTTAAATAGGGGATAATTCAGAAAAACGATCAGCATGGCAAACCCCAGATGGATGGCCCGGATAAATGTTGAATCGAGAACCAGCCAGCTGGGGATGGAGAGTTGAAAAAGACTCCAGATCACCGCAACGAAGGGGATAACATATTTTTCAGGCCCTTTGGGTTTTCTGCTGATGCCTTCTTCTTCTTCAGCCAGACGTTTGGCCAATTCCATTCCATCGTCTGTTTCATTCATGTCGATTTGGTTCATGGGTGTCACCTAATTGATCGTTTCAAAAAAATTACGGTCAATTGAATCTTAATTATTGACAGGCAGTCCAACGGCAAAATCTGCATGAAATCTTGATATGCTGGAATAATGGAAAAACCTTGGGTTTAAAAAAAACGTAACTATTTAGGTTTTTGGAACAAATCGATGTTAAAGGAGCTTCAGATAAGATTAAGTTGTATGCTGGAAACTGTTTGCGTGTATTAGGGATCGTTATGAAAAAACCATCAGCAATTCGACGTTATGCGAACATATTGCCTTAAAACACTGACTGTTATCAAGAGATAGGACCGGTTTTTTCATTGCGAGCCGTTATCAATGAGTTACTTCAGCGAAAATTTAATCCTATCTGAAGCGATCAATTTTCAAAAAACTCAACTCTTACAAAAAACCATATACTTCCGGTGCTTGAGAAATATTAGGAAACGGCGGCGGGCTGTTTGTCCGCCTCCTGTGTATTATCGATAAAAAGTTGCAGGCTTATTTTACTAAGCCGGCTTCCTTAAAATATTTCATGGCGCCCGGATGGATCGGCGCGGAAAGACCTTCCAGCATGTTCTGTTTGGTCAAAACGCTGTAAGCCGGATGCAATTTTTTGAATTCTTCTAAATTGTCAAAGACTTCTTTGGTAATGGCATACACAACATTGTCCGGAACCTTGGCTGAAGTGACGAATGTGGCTTTGACGCCAAACGTCGGGACATCGGCATCATTAACAGCGCCCGGATAAAACTCAATGGGGATCACGGCCTTGGCATAGTACGGATATTTTTCCAGAAGTTTTTCAATCCCTAAAATGGAAGCAAAGCGCACTTTTCTTTTACCGGAGGTCGCTTCTTTGATGGATCCATTGGGATGACCAACCGTGTAAAAGAACGCATCGATTCTACCGTCCTGGAGGAGTCCGGCCGATTCAGCCGCCTTGATTCCCTCTGCCTGAAGGTCTTTTTCATAATCGAGTCCTACTGTTTCCAGTGCATCAATGGAATTTTGACGTTGGCCGGAACCGGGATTGCCAATGTTGACCCTTTTGCCCTTAAGATCTTTGATGTCTTTGATATTTGCATCAACAGCGGCAACCAGCGTGACGGATTCGGGATGGATGCTGAATACGGCCCGAAGATCTTTCTGAGGACCTGCGTCTTTCCATTCGGCAAGGCCGTGAATGGCTTGATACTGCCGGTCGGATTGGACCACGCCGAATTCCAGATCGCCGGACATGACGGCATTGACATTAAAGACCGAGCCGCCGGTGGATTCAACGGTGGCCCGAATGCCGTATTCTTTTCGCTTATTGTTGACCATTTTCGCAATGGCCCCGCCGGTGGGATAATAAACGCCGGTGATGCCGCCGGTACCGATGGTGACGAAGGTTGTTTTGGCCTGCGCGGTTGTGGGCGTTCCTCCCATAAAAACGGCAAATCCAAAGACAAGCGCAATACCGATAACTAAAACTTTTTTCATTTGAACCTCCTTATTCAATATACGTTTACGGGTTGGTAAAAAATACCTGTTCTTTTACGAATAGTTATCTCCCCCCTTTCTATTTATTTTTATAAAATAAATAGTAAACCTACTGGGTTATTTAATCGATAATCGCTCATGCAATTTAGGTGCTATCGAGGAGTTGGGTATTTGATGAATATCGTTCAATTAATCATGTGAAATCAGGGTAAGTCAAGCTTTAAATGTAAAATGTTTATCAATAGCGACGTTTAAAAGGTCGGGGTATTGCATAATTTAAGTTCTTCATTTAATCTAAGTTGAAGATGGAAAAGATGAATAAAATAGAAATAAAACCTCAAGTGAGTATTATTATTCCGACGTATAACCGCGGCTGGATCATTAAAGAGGCCATCGATTCCGTTCTGGCACAGGATTATACAGAGTTTGAGTTGATCGTCGTGGACGACGGTTCCACAGATCATACATCTGGCGTTTTAGATTCCTACGGGAAGGATATTAAGGTTCTTTCCCAAAAAAATAAGGGGGTGAGTGCTGCCCGGAACCGGGGAATTGCAGAAGCATCCGGAAAGTTTATCGCTTTCCTTGACTCGGATGATCTCTGGCTGTCCCAAAAACTTTCCGTACAGATTGAATTTTTTAATCAAACGCCGGATGCTTTGATTTGCCAGACCGAGGAAGTTTGGATCAGAAACGGACTCAGAGTAAACCCTAAAAAACGACATAAAAAGCCTTCGGGGATGATTTTTAAACCTTCCCTGGAGCTATGTCTGGTCAGCCCGTCGGCGGTAATGATCCAACGAAGTCTGTTTGACAGGGTAGGGGAGTTTGACGAAACCCTGCCGGCCTGTGAAGACTATGATCTATGGCTTAGAATCAGTTGCAGGTTTCCGGTTCACCTTATTGATACGCCGCTGATTATCAAACGGGGCGGGCATGACGATCAGCTGTCCAAAGGGGCCGGTCTGGATAAATTCCGAATAAAATCCTTAAACAAAATAATTGAAAGCGACCTGCTTTCAAAGACCCAGTATCGGGCGGCGGTAAAAACTCTCAAACAAAAATGTATGATTTATGCGGACGGATGTCGAAAACGGGGACGGGAAGATGAAGCGCTGTATTACATGTCTCTTTCAGACAGATTTTAACTAGTGTCCATCCATAAATGGTCTTTTTGCCCAATCTCTGCGTTATGCTCAAAAAATAATCCTCGGAATATCAAATATATACCTGTGGTTATTTTTTTCGCACGCCTTGATCTTGAACAAAAATCCTCATTTATGGATGGGCACTAACTAATAAACCCATTACCTGTTTTTTTATGCCATCCTTTCAATTTCCTGTAATTTTTTTTCAAGCCGTTTTTTAGAAACTCTTACCGATGTTTTAAGCTCTTGGGCAAAAACAGAAACCTTGAATTCTTCAATCAGCCAAAAATACTCTTCGATAGCCGCTTTTTTCTCCGCAGATGCGGATAGCGAAAGCTCTTGCAGTTGTTTATTAAGACTTTCGGTAAAAACAAGGACCTCTTTTGCCTTTTCCCCGTCCTTTTCAAAATTAACCAAAGCTCGACGGGCACGGAAATCCAATGCCTTTATATACCGGATAAGGTGGATGAGGCGCTCGGTGTCGTAAAGATCCATAAAAGTTTCAGGGACAAGCTTTTTAAGTTCTTCTCTTAAATCTTTTAAAAATTGCAGGGCGGTACGGTTTATGCGGTGAGCTATTTCCAGGTTATACAGGACGGTTCTGGTTTCATGATAAGCCTCAAGAACAGACATGCTTTGGTCTAATAATTCCCGACCCCTTGGGAGAATTGTCGGCGCGACAGATTCGGCATATGAATAAAAAGCATCTTTGGATCTTATGTTTTTACAAAACAGGGTGTTGATGATGCTTTCAAAGAGCTTTTTTTCAAGGCGTTTGGCTCCTCCAAAATAATCGGCCATTTTCTCATTTTTTTTGGGCAGGGTCAGAGCCTTTTTTAAAAACTTTAGATCCTTTGAAAAATAAATGGCAAATAACCGGATGACACCCTCTTTATGAGAATCGAGAGCCGGGTCCGGGTGGAGAAACAGGCGTAAATTTAGGCTTTTTTCCTGCTGAGATGCTTTTTGAAGACCGGGATAAACAACCCATTTTGACTCGTTTTCTCCGGTTATGGTGATGCTTTCGGGCAGATCCGGAAAGTCCCAGCCGGTTATGCCGGTTCGTTCCCACTTTTTTCTGGCAGATTCAATTTCGCTCGATTCTTTGGAGTCGGTTTTACCTGAAATATTTTGGCGTAAAATTGACGGATCTCTGTCGGCACAAAGTTCCTTGCCTTTGTGATCGGTAATGGATATGCGCATTTTAAGATGGTCCGGCAAAAGATCCCGAGGCCATGCCGATGCAGGGATATCCAGACCGAAGCAATTATAAATAAAATTTCCAAGTTCTGTTGTCAGAGAGCGTTGCGTTTTTGGCATTTCATCGATGATTGCATCGACCGTATTTGCAATAGGTACTAGTTTTTTACGGAAAACTTTGGGAAGGCCTTTAATAAGCGCGGTTATTTTTTCTCTGTAGAGTCCGGGCACCAGCCAGTCCAGCGATCCTGAAGGAACCATTGGGGCGCAGGATAAGGGTATTTTTACGGTTGCACCATCCTGGTTTTTGCCGGGGTCGAATTTGTAGACACAATCAAATCTGTGGTCCCCTAACCTAATACTGTCAGGGTAAAGAGACAGTTCTTTTTCATCCGGATGATACCGGAGAATATCCTCCGGTTTCATTCGTAAAAAGAGGTCGCTTTCTTTTTGTTTGATATGTTTTGAAAGAGTTCTGATATCATAACATCCTTTTAGCCTTTTATGGTAAAATTCGAACAATTCGGCATCACTGACAAGAACATCCCTTTTTCTGATTTTATCTTCCATGCCGCCAACCTCATCAATAAGTTTCCGGTTGTGCAGCATAAAAGCAAATTTCTTTTTAACATCACCGTTTACCAGTGCGCTTTGAATAAAAATATCAGATGCTTGGTCAGGGTCGATCCTGCCATAGGATACGGGTCTTTGGGGAACGATAATGAGACCGAAAAGGCTTACCTGTTCGGAAGCGACAACCTCGCCCCGGTTTCTTTCCCAGTGTGGATGAAGATAGGTATATGTGCACAGGTTTTCACCCAATTCTTCGAGCCAGTCACTATCGATGTTTGCGCATGTCCTGGCAAAAAGTCGTGATGTCTCAACCATTTCAGCAGACACGATCCATGTTTTTGCCGTGTTGAAAAGCGTTGATCCGGGAAAAATCATGACTTCTTTTCCTTTTGCGGCTTGAAAGATATTTTTTTCCTTTTTAACTGCAATGTTGGAGAGAAAACCGCTCAAAATCGATTTGTGAATGGAAGTATAAAGACTTCCGAATTCAGAGTGTTGATCAGGATGTTTGGCTTTTGACGGTCGAGCCGGAGTGCTCTGTTTTATTCGGGCATCTTTGGCCTGATGTTTGTTATCATCCAAACCGTATTCTCTGAGTACTTCAGAAAGCTGGGCATGGATATCCCGCCATTCTCTCATCCTTTTAAAAGAAAGAAAGTGAGTCTTACAAAATTTCTTCATGCTTTTTGTGGTTTTTTCTTTTTGCCGGATCCGGTGGTATTTTCGCCAGATATTAAGAAGGGTGATAAAATCGGACGACGGATCATTAAACGCTTTGTGAATTTGATCCACTTCCTGAGCTTTCTCTGCGGGCCGTTCTCTTGGATCCGGTATACTCAGTGCAGCACCAATAACCGTAATCTCTTCAAGACATCCTTGGCTCTGTGCTTCAATGAGCATCCGGGATATTCTGGGGTCAACCGGCATTTTTGCCATAAGCTTACCCTTTTCAGTGATCGAAAAGGTTGTTTTTTCTTTTGATTTCTTTTGGCGCGGTCCAGGGACGATGGCTCCGAGTTCGTAAAGAAGATCAAACCCATCCTGTATGCTTTTCGATGCCGGCCGATCAATAAATGGAAAATCCGATATATCGCCAAGTTTCAGTGAGATCATTCTCAGGATGACTTCCGCGAGGTTGGCTCTTAAAATTTCTGGCGGAGTAAAAACCGGACGCTTTTCAAACTCTTCTTCAGAAAAAAGTCGTATGCATACCCCGTTTTCCACCCTGCCGCATCTTCCTTTTCGCTGATTGGCACTGCTTTTTGATATTGCGGTGACCGGAAGGGAGGTGGTTCTTGATCTTGGCGTGTACCGGGATATGCGCGCAAGGCCGGTGTCGATGACATATTTAATTCCGGGTATGGTTATGGAAGTTTCAGCGATATTGGTTGCAATAATTATCTTTCTGGAGGGAATGTGTGAGAAAACTTTTGATTGCTCAGAACCTGCAAGTCTGGCAAATAGAGGAAAAATAACGGTGTTTTTGTAATTCCTTGCTTTGATGAGTTTGCAGTTTTCACGAATATCCTGTTCGGTGGGCATGAAGACGAGGATATCTCCGGAGCGGCTTTTTATTTGCAGGTTGTCAATGGCAGTGACCGCCATCTCGATATGGGTTTGTTCATTGTTTTCTTCGAGTTTTGAGTCAATCGCAACATAACGTATTTCCACCGGATACATGCGGCCGGATACTTCTATCACCGGCGCATTGTCAAAAGCGTTTGAAAATTTTTCCGTGTCAATGGTTGCCGAGGTTATAACAATTTTGAGGTCTTTTCTTTTTTTTAAGAGGGTTTTTAAAATCCCAAGGATAAAATCTATATTTAAACTTCTTTCATGGGCTTCATCAACGATGAGGGTATCATATTCATTCAGATACGGATCATTTTGGGTTTCGGCCAAAAGGATACCATCTGTCATGATTTTAATAAACGTGTGGGGACCGGTTTTATCTTTGAATCTGATTTTATAGCCCACAGACCTGCCCAGTTCTTCTCCGAGTTCTTCGGCAATACGTTTGGAGACAGTGGTGGCAGCGATCCTTCTCGGCTGAGTACAGCCGATCTTTCCGTTGATGCCGCGTCCGGCTGAAAGACAGAATTTCGGTATTTGGGTGGTTTTACCCGAGCCGGTTTCACCGGAAATGATGACCACCCGATTTTTTGAGATGGAATTTATTATTTCGTCTTTTTTGGAAAAAATGGGGAGGGTTTCATTGTAGATAAGTTTTGGACGATTTGCTTTTCGCCATGATTTCTTTTTGATGGATGTTTGAAGCATTTTTTCCAGCCGAACCACTTTCTTTTGTATCTTATTTTCAGACGCGGTTTTAATGCCGGATTGTTTAATCCGTATTAATTCACGACGGATGGCGTGTCTATCGGCACTCAGCGCTTTGGGTAAAAGCGCCTCAATTTTTTTCAACATATTATGGTAAATACAGTTTGGCTGTGTTTGTATCTTTAAGAGTCACAAAATGACTGTTACGATCGTTTTAAGGCTTTTTTAAGTGCGGCCGTGTGAAATTTTCCGGCCAAATGGACCGGGCTTTTACCATAAATCGGATCCCAGCCCGCTGGGTCTGCTATGCAGTAGTATTGTACGTCCAGACCGATACGAACAATTGCTTCTTCAACGGGAAGATTTTCAACGCGACGTGCGGTTTCCCAGGTCGCGCCGCATGGCGCCCCGCGCAGTACATTAATTCGGGTAATAATTCCATCAACAACCGTTACAGCAAACTCCGGGGCTCCAAACATGTTCCCATAATTACCCAGGCAGACCTGCCGGGAGAGCCCGCATCAGGTCGGGGGGGTAAATGCGCCCTTGACACGAAATTTCTTTCCCGAGGCGACCACAGGAATTTTTCTGTCGCGGCAAACCACGGCAAGATCATAAGAAAGATCCGGATGTTTCAGATAATCCAGAACCAGGTCAGCCTCAATGTCCCTGGGTATATACTCTTTTGTATCGTCGATAACCGTTGGCAGATGAGCATCAATTGATACGATTTCAAAGGAAAAACAGTTATTTCCGTATCGTCTGACACCCTCTATCTTTTTGTCACCGCTGCCGTTTTGCTGAAAAACCAAAATCTTTTGGATTACAGAAGCAGGTTTTTGCGATGGACCCTTTGATTTACTGTTGTCTGTATGTTCTATATTATTCATTCTACGTCCTTATTCCTGAGACCTTTGCAAAACGCCCCTTTTTGCCCAATTTCTGCGTCAGTCTCAAATTTTAATCCTCGAAATACTAAATGTATTCCTGTGGTTAAAATTATCGCCTTCCTTGAACTTGAACAAAAATGAACATTTTTCAAAGGTCTTATTTCTGTTCGTCGTTATAAAGGGAATTCATGCCGAAACGTTCAAACCACCACTCTTCTGCCGAGAGATAATTCCTGACCTCTTGTTCGGAAAAAGAAAATTTATAGTTTTTACAGTAATCATTAATAATCTGGTAAGCAGCGATAATCTTGGTTGTCATTTCCTTGCATTTTTTAGTGTTTTCATTACACCGGTCTGGATGCCATTTGCGGATGAGATTTCTATAATTAGACTTAATTTGTTCCATGGTTGCCTGTTCAGACAATTCCAGCAGCATCCTTGCTTCAGTAATTTGTTGATATTTGTTCATTCCGTGGTCTTTTCATATTTTAACATATTAATCTTAAATGAAACATACCCTCTATCGGAAGTCAACCCTCATCTCACTGTATCATTTTTGCGGTATCTTTTCCAATAACAGCCTGAAATAGTCTCAGAATAACATCCATATCTTCTTGACAAAAAAAAGATTTGAAAGTAGTTTTGCAACAAAAGGTTAATCATTCCGAAGAAAAACATTTTTTTCAGGAGGAACTTGGTCATGGCACTTACAAAAAGTCAAATAGTTGATTCTATCCAAAAAAAGCTCGGTTCGAGCAGAAACAAATCCGCAGAACTGGTCGAAGCCACTTTGGAAATTTTGAAACAGACACTGGCAAACGGCGAAGATGTTCTGATCAGCGGATTTGGAAAATTTTGTGTAAAAGAGAAAAAGGAGCGCAAAGGACGTAATCCTGCAACCGGTGAAGATTTGATTCTGGATAAAAGAAAAGTCGTCACTTTCAAATGTTCGCCGGCATGGAGGAATAAGATTAACGGATAATTGAAGATACCTTGAAGAAATTATACATGGAAACCGATTTATTATGGGATATATCCGGTAAAATAAAAGAGATGTGTAACCATGGCTAAAGACATCAGTGAAAACAAGCAAGAGGTGCCGGAAGGTGACCGGAAAGAGCCTGTCGATAAAAAGGAAGAAAACAAAGAATGGAAAGATATAATAAATTTGCCCGATGATTTGGATTTTGAAGTTCATTAACTCATGATGAATCCGTAAAAAGTCGATTTCATCAAGGGTGTCCGTAATAATAGTTATACGTTCTGGACGAATATGGGAAATCGGATAATTCCTTAAGGGTCAGACATCCGGGTTCAACGTGCCATATCGGCTTTTCCCGAGTCGTTTTTTGTTTTATCACCTTGGCCTTGATATCCATGCCAAGGAGTCTGGCAATTCTATTGACTTCGTCAACAAACCTAACGTTGTTGTGACTGTTTTCCCCCACCCATCCACCGGTCTGGTTGATCCTTTGATGAATCATCTCATGGAGGAGGACATCGCCGGCAATTCTTTTGTTTAAATGTTGTATTCCCCAGTTAAAATCATTTGAAGGATAAACCGGTCGCATTAAATTTTTATTTAAATATATCAAATTTTCGCTTACATGATAATAACCCAGACTTTTACCCTGTGGCGTTTGTCCCCAGATAATGGCGCCGGGTTTATTTTCTCCGTTAAAAAAAGTGTCATTCAACATGTTCCATTCATCAAAAGTCCACGCCCCCGCCTCGCCAAACCGTTTTATTCCTTGGCTTTTCAAATCCGCCCACGTCGCCATATTTGCCTTTCGGAAATCTAGCTTCTCAATAAATTCTGATGTATGAAACAACTTGTCGTCTATATCCGTCAACCCTTGAAAATGTAAAGCTGTTTCGAACTATTAGGTTAGAATAAAATCGGTAATATAGGGATTCTCTCTCATCTCCCGACCTATGGTGGAGGTGGGGGTGTCTCCATAGCGTGACCCGGCCAGACTATGGTCTCTTTGGGTAGTACAATAAGTTTTTTCTCTAAAGATTCGAGAAGCGTTTCAAGAGATCCGCCAATCAAATCGGTCCTTCCGGCCGCACCCACAAAAAGAGTGTCGCCGCAAAAAAGGTTTCCGTCAATTAGATAGCAAACAGATCCCGGGGTATGACCCGGGGTGTGGATTACCGTGATCTTAAGGGTTCCGACTTCAACAGTATCCTCATTTTTGAGTCTTATGTCCGCAGGATCAGGGGGCGGAAGTCCCAGCTCTTTTGAAGCTTTTTCACGAACCGCCTTGTCTGAAAAAAACCGGTTATCGGCTTCATGCATACACACAGGGACTTTAAGAACCTCTTTGAGTTTTGCGTTTCCCAAAACATGATCGGAATGGCCATGGGTGTTCAGGATATATTTGACCTTCACGCCTTGTGTTTGAATCAAGTCCAGAATTTTGTCTTCCTCTCCGGCCGGATCAATAATAACCGCTTCTCGGGTGTACGGGCAGGCCACCAGATAAGTCATTACCTGATACGACCCCAGAGGGATCTGTTTTATGATTGTTTTGCTTGTCAACTTAATTTGTTAATGGAATGTATTAATGTCCTCGTAAAAATTCAAAGAATGCGACTTGGTACGAACGTTTTAACTTTTAGGTGTTAGGTTTTAAGTGTCTGTTACTCCATATAATATAAGCACCTAAAACTTAAATCTTAAAACCTAAAACAACTCATTCTACATACAGTCTCTGTCCCGGGAAAATTTTATTTCTGGGCGTTAACCGGTTGATGCGCATAAATCGTTCCAGGGGCATTTTGTGTAACTGAGCGATCTGATAAGGACTGTCCCCGGGTTTAACCAGATATGTCTTTAAATACTCGCCTGCCGGTTTATCATCCTTGCTCTCCCCCTTGCGCTCGCGAATCTTTAAAACCTGCCCGATGTGGAGATCCGCTGTGGACAGACCATTTAGTTCCTGAATTTTTTTGGTTGTTGTACCGTATCGATTGGCAATAATCCAAAGTGAATCTCCACTTTTAACAACATGGCTTGATGCGGATCTATCTTTGATTTCGTTGTATTTTTTGGACCGGTATACAATGGTATCCTTTCTTGGGATTTTGAGTTTTTTGCCTGCGACAATGAAGCTTGATCTGTGCAAATTATTTGCGCGCATAATGCTTCTTACGCTGCACCGATATCGTCTGGAAATGGTGGAAAGACTTTCACCGGACCTTATCCGGTGATATATATAGGCACGTTGGGGAGGATATGAAACCGGTATTTCATGCAGCTTTGCCAACAGAATTTGGCCTTTATCCGGTGGAACCCTGATCGGATAATTATCTTGAGGAAGTATCTTATAGCGGAGTTCGGGATTAAGTTTTATGAGAGTTTTTTCAGTTACTCCGATGGTTTTGGCAACATTACTAAGATGGACCTGTTTTGATACCGTTATTATTTCATATTCTAACGGCTGATCCACGGGTACTGAATCGAGTCCGTACATTTCCAAATTATTTACGATATGCAGCGTGGCCAAAAATCTGGGCACATATCTTGCTGTTTCCAGGGGAAGACGTTCGTATAGATCCCAAAAATTATCGAGGTAATTTATATTTTGAGTCCTTATTACTCTGAGTACCTGTCCCTCCCCGCAATTATACGCGGCCAAAACGGTTGACCAATCGCCGAAAATATGATGCAATTCCGTCAGATATTCAATAGCAGCTGTGGTAGATTTCACCGGATCGAGCCGTTCATCAATGTATTTGTTACGGTTAAGGCCGAATTTATATCCTGTTGAGGGGATAAACTGCCAGAGGCCGAGCGCCCTGGCTTTTGAAAGCGCATTTACCTTGAACCCGCTTTCAATAAGCGGGAGCCATGACAATTCAACCGGAAGGCCGGCTTTTTTAAGGGCAGAAACAATTTGTGGTCGATATTTTCCGGAACGTTTGTATGATTCAATGAAAAAATCTTTTTCACCTTTTTTGGTAAAACGGTCAATTTCATTCTGAATGTGTTTATTTATCACTATGGGAATGGCATTATGATTACCGTTTACAACAATATTTCGGGATGCGTAAATTTCAAGAATGCGTTTTGAAATCATATAACGCAGATCTTCCTTTTGCTGTATCAGTTTGGCGGTGTCATCGGTATCGATCTCCAGGATTAAAGAGTAAGCATGATCCAGTGCTTCAAGGGCGTTTTCAAGTTCTCCTTTTTGCCAGAAATCCTGAGATGCCTGGCAAAAATCGAGGGCTTCATCAAATGTAGATTGTATTTTTTTTTCAAGGAGGATATTTTCCGCTATCTTATTTTCATTTTTTTTTATTGTGGCGGGAGCTTCGATAGTGTCTTCAACTGCAAGATTATCACTCTGTGACGATTTTTGGTCTTTAGGGTTGACCTTTTCAATAGATTCAGCAGAGCCGGCATCACCGGTCCGAGCCGGCAAATAATTCGCGTCTTTTGAAGCAGGGGTGTTGTGCAAAGTTTGTATGCATCCGCCTAAAAGAAACAACAAAAAGACCGGCGGAAAGAGAATTTGTACCTTCATAAAATCAGATTCCTTAATTTCAACGTTCTCCCGCAATCTTGCGGAACAAAGCAGAGAAAGCGAAGTATTTCAAGGGGAAAAATTTTGCCTAAAGTAAGCATATTATGACTGAATAACCGATTACAAAAAAATATGTATCCTTGTCAAGGGTTTATGTTATTGTAAAAACCC
>CAZDAB010000019.1:0-17151 GCA_964502855.1 uncultured Desulfobacteraceae bacterium
GGTACCGAACGTATTTTCCAACAATCAGACTGATCTGCCCATAGAGAATATAAAGTCGCATCATCGAACAAGCCCTTGAACTCAGACTGGGTTTCGCTGGGGCTCAACCCAGCTGGTTAAGGGCGGTGTTCGGCAAAAAATATAAATTTGGAATGGGTATCAATGTATGTTAATATTTGAATGGGATTTTAAAAAGGCAAAAACCAATCTGGAAAAACACGGTGTATCTTTTGAGGAAGCGAGCACCGCTTTCAGAGATGCTTTATCATTAACCATAGATGATCCTTTACATTCAAGGGATGAGGAAAGATTGGTTCTTATCGGAATGTCCTATAATAATCACCTGTTGGTTATGTAAATGGTATCAAATCTTGAATAGTGAACTAAAACAATAATTAGTATAAAATCATATACTTACTGACTCATCAAAGCCTTTTTTTGTGGTTGTATTTAGCATGATTATGATAAGACTTCTCAATCCCATAGATGAATCCGGCTGTTCAATGAAATGGCAAATTAAGCGGTTGTATTGGTCAGGTGTGAGGAACTGAGGGACTGTTTTTTCAATTCAAGAAGTCTTTAAATTCATTCAGCCGGATGGTTAAAGCCTGGATGGAACGTACTGAGAAACCGGCCAGTTGGCAATAATCCAAAAACTTTTTACAATAATAATGAAGGAAGATAGCAACTCCCCGTTTTCATAGGATCATGCCCCATCATTAAACACCCATTAATAAAAGGCAAATTGCGCTAACTGAGGGGTTTGTTGGTTATGCACTAAAAAATATACTGAAATGGCAGTTCAAAAAAGGTGAATGACATGTTTAAAAAATATCTATTAGTTTTAATATTGTTAATTTTGTTTGGTTGCCAACAAGAAAAATACGAATGGAATCCTATCTTCGAAGAAACTAATTTTGACTATTTTAAAACCAACATAGAACGGTCATTATCATTAATAGATGACGCATATTCGGAAGCAAACAAAAACAAGGAAGAATCTATACAAGAAAAACTATACCAGGCTAAAAATAGGCTACTTGAAATAAAGGACTACTACGTTCCACTTACAACTGTTAGACAAAAAATATACGACGCTGAAAGATATTTCAAATTGAATAATATTAAAAAATCGGAAAAATTGCTTAAAGATTCAAAATCAATAATAACATCATTAGATTTGACAACAAAAAACAAGGTTTTTGACAAGGTAATTTTAGACTTAACCTCAATGATTAATGAAGTAATTACATCATTGGATGAAGATTCAAAACTTAATACCTACAATAAAATGAAGACCTTGGGCGAGCATGTAAACTTAATGCTTTCCAGAGGCGATCTTGTGCTTTCAGGTATTGAATTTGATAAATAACTGCATAATCTATCGCTGGTGGCGGTCTCGGTTCCCTCGCCGCACAGCTTATCGAACCGATAAAATTTAACTTGAAAAACGCCAGAGTATGATATATTATCATACCGGAGGTGATCAAAAATGGCTGCTTCAAAAATAGCAATTACAATTGATGATAGAATGTTAAAACAGATTGATATTCTTGTTAAATCGAAATTTTTTCCAAACCGAAGTAAGGCGATTCAGGAAGCCGTTGCGGAAAAATTGATGCGCCTTGAAAAGAGCCGTTTAGCTCAAGAATGCGCAAAACTTGATTCGGATTTCGAGCAATCCATGGCAGAAGAGGGTTTTTCAACGGAGATGGAAGAATGGCCAGAATATTAAGAGGAGGCATTCACTGGGCTGATTTGAACCCGGTTATTGGAAGTGAGCAGTGCGGTCTACGCCCTGTTCTTGTTTTAAGCCAAAATGTTTTTAATGAACGGTCCGGAACAGTCATCTCCGTTGCATTAACGAGTCAAGCACAGAGAGCCGGATATCCTCTCACATTGGAACTTGAGAACTCAAAACTTCCTAAGAGGTCTTGGGTTAAAATCAGCCAAATTCGAACGCTATCTGTAAAACGAATCCGCAAAAAAATAACGATGGCATCTGAAGAAGAAATAGCTCTTATTATAGAAGGGCTTAATGAAATAATAGGCGGTTAACATCGGTGTGGTACTGACTGGCACAATTCGCTGGAGCTCGTTATGCCAGCAGCACACACCGGGCGTTGGTTAGCTATGAAATGCTGATACGGACATATCAATGACCGAACAAAAGGGAACTATCACCGGCAAAAAACTGCCCATCAGTTTAAAAGTAGCCGCCGGCTACCTTGTCTTGTACGGCGGGGTTGGTTTGATCTGGCCCTTGACAGGAGTGGGACCAAATCATCCTGAGTTTCAAGCTGAATCCTTCGCCTTCAAGATTGGCGCGCATTCCAGAGAAATACTGTTTGCGCTCTTATTTGTCATCTCTGGCATCGGACTTTTCCGTCGAAAGTCATGGGCCGGAAAAGTTGCTCTGGTTATTATTGTGTTGGTTAGCAGAAGTAGTCGGTTGTAAAAACTTTAAATTAATAAAATAGATTGGAGGTCTATTATGATGAAAAAATCAAAGATGGTTGGTTCTGTAGGATTAGCTTTGACTATTCTGTTTAATGTAACAATATTTATGCTTCCAACGGAGGCGAAGGCAAAGACAAAAGTCATTGCCATTGAAGGAATAAGCTATAATGTTAATTCCTCTCTGGCGGACAACTTAAAATCGCTTGTCAGCAAGAAAGTTTATGTGACCCTTGATTCAGGGAAAACCTTTGCCGGATTCGTTAAGGAAGTTGGGGACCACTTAATGCATCTGGAAAAATTAGATGGTAAAGATCATTTTGATGCCCTGCTCCGAATTGAAAATATTAGCGCCATCGACACGAGATTCCGAAACATCCAACGCTGATTTGCATGTTTTCTGTTCGTGTGATGCTGTCTTGGACTCTCTCTACTCGGAGTCACCCAAATACGCTAAATAAGGGTTGAACTATGACTGGCTCAAGCTCTCCGCTTTCGCCAGCCTGTTACCCTGTTGGTTCTACTCTGAAAATGGGATGCGAGGACGGAAAAAGCGGAATGCTATTTTACCCAATTATCGATCTTTAAGTTCGGTATTCGAATAAACTCTTTTTCGTTGTTGGTGGCCAGAGTGCAGCCGATCGAAAGTGCATGGGCGGCAATTAGCATATCGAGAGAACCAATAAGCGAACCCTTTTTTTCTAAATGGGCTCTAAGATCGCCATAATATTGAGCAGCTTCATCAGCATAAGGCAAGATTTCCAGTGGTGCAATAAACTGCGTCAAAGCCATTTGATTCTGTTTAGGCTTTGAGCTTTTTGAAACACCATATAAAAGTTCGCTCAGTGTAATTGACGAGATGCCGATTTGCGAAATCTCAGTCTGCTTAAAACGTTCTATTACATCGGGTGGTTTTCGCTTAATGATATAAATACAAATATTTGTATCGAGCATGAATTTCATTAGAATTTTTCTCGAGAATCCTGATTGGGTTGATCTCTGCTATCCATAAAGTCATCTGTAAACTGGTCAAGGCTATTGACTAATGAGGACCAGGGATCATCTTTTGGCAAAAGGATAACCATCTTACCAATTTTTTTAATAAAAACATCATTTCCAGAGAATCTGAAATCTTTTGGCAACCTTACAGCCTGGCTTCGACCATTAATGAATATTTTTGCAGTTTTCATGACACCTCCCCGATTGGCATTGATATATATCGAAGTATATATCGCAAGGTGCGGAATGTCAAGAATTGAAAAGTGGCTGAATACGGATCTGATTCTTTCACAATTTAACGGCAAGAATTCATACAAAGCTTATCGGGAGAAGGTTCAAAAATGGAGTTCACCTGTTTCTGTATGTCGTCAAGGGCCCCTTTGAAAGCCTGCAGCTCAAAAATCCTGACAGGCTTCACCTTGCCCTTCACTCTGATGAGATCCATCTCTCTGAGCTCGAATGCGTCTTCAACCCGTTTCGCCGTATTCTCTCCAATAAAGATAACCGAAAGGCTATAGTTTTCTGGATCGAAAAATCATGATAATGAGCCAGAGCCCAAGGAAACTGGCAACAACATACCCTGTCATGCCCAAAAGAGCCGTTAGGGAAATCTTCTGGTCGCCGAAAAGATTGACTGTGAATACAAACAGTTTTTGAGAGGCATTCAAGACCATGGCACCGGCAATCAGGGAGGCGGAAATGACCAATCCAATGATCAGCCGGTTAATGCCTTTTACAAACTGGTGACTCATATCCTGAAAGCCATTATGCTGGAGTTCTATTCGCTGTTTGCCTTTGGCGGTTTGATGGAGAATATCATGGACAAGCTTAGGAATCAATTTCATTCGGCCGCCCATGGAAATGGCGTCTTTTCGCATGGTTTCCAAGACGTTTTTTCTATGGTAACTGCGTTCAATGAGCTTTTGGGCATACGGTTTGGTCACTTCTAGAATGCTGGCATCACTCCCCAGTATCTTGCCGAGGGCTTCTGTTTGAATAAATGTCTTAAAAAGCAGTAAAAGATTCCTCGGCAACCGGATCTTGTATTTATATATGAGGTGAATGATTTGATCATAAACATCTCTGACCGAAATGGTCTGAAGGGAGCGTCCGTAAAAAGATTCACTCATATCCTTAAGATCCGTACGGAAGCTCTTGAGGTCCATTGTTTCTTCGTCGATTAGCCCCGCATCCAACAGCGCGTCCATAACCATTTCATAATCGTGTTCGGCATAACCCAGCAAAAGGTATGCGATTTGGTGCATGGTTTCATCATCCAGATAACCCGTAATGCCAAAGTCAACCAGACTGACACGACCGTCGAACATGACAATGGTATTGCCGGAATGGGGATCTGCATGAAAAAGGCCGAAATCCATCAATTGGCGGGAAAAGGAACGCAGTCCAATCATCGCGATGTCCTTCGGATCGATACCATGGGCGCTGATGTCATCCACCTGGTCCATTTTAATGCCAGGAATATGTTCCATGGTCAGGACCGATTTTGTGGTGTAATCCCAGTAGACCTTAGGAATATAGATCTCATCATCCGACTTGAAGTTATTGGCGAATTTCTCAATATTGCCGGCTTCTATGAACATATCGAGTTCTTTGAAAATAACCCGTTCGAATTCTTTTACCAGATTAATGGCACCAATGACGCGCGCGATTTCTGAGATTTTTTCGGCCCGCTTCGCCATGGAGTACATCAGGCGGATATCTTTCCGGATTTCCTTGTCAATGTTCGGCCGGATGACCTTGACGGCAATCTCTTCTCCACTGAAAAGTTTAGCCAAATGGACCTGTGCCACGGATGCGGCAGCCATGGATTTAGGTGTAAACTCTTCAAAAATTTCTTCTAAAGGACGTCTAAGTTCTTGCTCAATGACCCGCTTGATGTCGCTGAAGGGTACCGGCGGTACCTGATCTTGAAGTTTTGTAAACTCTTCAATGTATTCAGGCGGAAAAATATCGGCTCGCGTGCTCATCAATTGGCCGAGTTTAATAAAACTGGGTCCCAGTTCTTCCAAAACGCACCGAATACGTTGCGGAGAAGGAAAGCCGTTTTTGACCGTCCATTCCTTTTGTCGTTGATCAACCGGTTCCTTTTCTGCTTTTTTGAAAAGCCTTTCAGCAATATCTCCAAGGCCATGTTTGACAAAGATTCGGATTATTTTTCCAAGCCGCCACAATTCTTTCACACAGATATCCTTTTTAAATATAGAAATTTTGGATCTCAGGTTTTGGTTTCACATCTTTTTCATATGGGCTGAAGATTCCTGAATTCCCGTAAAGCGAGCCCGTAAAACGCGTTTGCTGTTGCGATTCAAACCGGCGAGCCAAGATATTCACCTAAGGTCTTGGGGTTAGGTTTCCTACTGCGAAACTTTATTTGACTTAGGCCACTTTCTGACGATTTCTTTCAGTTTTTCGGTATCTGCGATGTAACTTTCAAGGTAACCGCAATCCGTGCACACATAATTGTCAAGTGCAGCAATGGAAACGATACTTATGGGTATGCTATTACTTCCAAAGGGACCGCTTTTCGGTAACACCTCAGCACCTGAATAAACCTCTTCCGAGCCGCATTTGGGACATTTTCCTTGCTTCAAGATACCACCTCCTTGCCCGGAAAAACCGGAAAACCCTGCGAAACATGTCTAACATATGCGAGCAATCAAAACATCACATGCTCGTTGCTGCTTACAGATTAAAATCTGGATTCTTGATATTACTGCATTAACCCGGCATGTTTGTCAAGAAAGTAAAGGGGATCTCCCTCTCCTTCTGCCCCTTATCCTGCAATAAAAGCCATATAAACAAGTTGAAACGGCAACGGTCGGACAAAAAGAGCATTTATGGATGGACACTACCTGACAATCAAATCAACAGCTTAGCAACCACAATGAGCAGTATGGCCAGAGGGTAATAACTGGCCATATTGAAAAGCGCCATTGCATACGGAGACGCCTTGGTTTTATAAAGGAGTGAGGCAGGCAACACGAAAAAGCAAATCCCTGTTGAAACCGAAGCCACCACATATGGAAGTTCAAAAGAAATCGGGGACACATAAAAAACAACCATGGAAAGAATGACCGAAAGTACCAGAGAACCAAGTATAATTGCCCCGGCCTGGTCGAGACCCAGCCGAACCGGAATGGTCTGGGCATGAAGACGGCGATCTTCTTCAATATCGGTCCAGTCATTGGGAATGTTCTGTCCGCCGATTTCCCATAAGAACAACCAAAACAGGAGCATTAACAAGAATAACGGTGACGGATATGGATCCACGGCGAATACCCCGGCAATCGCTCCCACGGTTTTAACCCCCCCGCTGACCAGTGTGCGAAGATGGCTGACCTTGAGCAATAAACAATAAACCATTTCCAGGACACAGCCGATGATAAAAATTACAACACAAGCGGGGTGCAAGTAATAAGCGCCCAGTATGGCCACAATGGACCAGGTTATGGTCCACAGCAACCCTTCTTTAAAGCTCAAATATCCCTGAGCCATGGGATGACGGACCATCAAGGCATCCAGGTCGCATTCCATGTTGACGCTTACACAATGTCTAATTTTTTCTTTATCCGTGTGATAATCGATAATATCATTTAGAGAATAAACTGCTGTGTAGCCTGCGAACGCGGTAATAAGACCCAAAATAATCACTTCAAAAGAAGGGAACCGGCCGAACCAGAGCAATGCACCCAGCGCAGGAGTGGCCATGTCCAGCAATCCATGGGGCGTTCTGGAAAGCGCACAGTAAAGTTTTAAGCGAGACAGCCCTCTATATGGGACGGCAGGCTGTGTTATCAACATATCCTTCATTTCGGTCAAAACACTCCGAACCCCACATTTTTTCCACCGAAATAACGGTGGCATACTTATTGCTTTAGCATAATAGGGTTGACATAATATTTAAAAACAGCTTTCATTTTAATTTTTAAAGATTCTATATAAATGTAATACACATTCATGTAAAGGAAATATGCCATGATGGAACTAAAAGATATAAAACAAAACTCAGACCTACGAAATGCCATAGACTGGGAAATGACTCCGGAAGAAGCCGTACGGCTGTATCTTGAATGGGGAAACAACTGGGCCAGCGGTAATTACGTAATCAGATCAAAAGAAGATGTTACCCACTATTTTGTGGTCAATACCTGGGGAAAAACACCTATAATCTATCTTATCCGGCGCAATTCTGAAGAAGCAGTGGAACTTGCAAAGATTGATATGCCGGAGGCTATAAAAGAACATTTTCTTGAAGTTAATGGTCATTTCAAAGGGGTTTATCCGGTTGAAGGCGAAGTAAAAAACTGGCTCAAACAGCAGCTCAATTTAGGGAATAGTTAGAAGGAATAAATATGGAAAAAAAAGTACTGGACGCCATGAAAAAGGCAGGCAAACCGGTTCGGCCGGGTGAGGTGGCAGACATGATCGGCGAGGAGAGTCAAGTGGTTTCAAAGATAATAAGTAGCCTGAAAAAGAAGGGTAGGGTGGTTTCTCCAAAAAGGTGCTACTATTTACTCGGCGACGAATAGAAAAAGGCCGTCTGAACAACATTCTGTATCAAAATCAATTTTGATACAGAATTGTCTCATAAGACAAAATTAAGCGCTTTCCCAACATGCATAATTACAAAAAAAGCGCCAATTTGAAAAAATATTTTTAACCTAAGTTGAGCGATTTTTTGCGAAGAGATGTGCTGAGATCTTGATGCATAAGGGTTAGCGAAAACCGTAGGCATACCCGTGGATATGTCGAGGATTTTCGCGGATCCTTGATGCGCAAGAAATCGGTGCATATCGAGTAAAAAATCACTTGATTTAGGTTTAATATTGATGAAAAATCAAGGTATAATATCCGCAACTGCTGTTTCGATCTCTATAAAATAGGGATATTATATTTGTTGCAGAAATTTTAAAATTTGATAAGAGTACATTTTGAGATTATGATTTTCTTCAAAAACCCTGTCAACCCAAAAGAAACGCATAAGTGAGAAAACTAATACATTAAAGGAGGGTATATTATGAGTTTTGAGTCTTTTGAGGAGATTATCGGTTTTGCCATAGAAAAAGAAAAGGAAGCCGCCGCTTTTTATACGGATGCAGCGAAACAGACCTCTTTTGCAGGCGTTAGAGAATCCTTGGAAGAGATGGCCGAAGAAGAGAAAAAGCACCAGACCATGCTTGAAAATTTGGAAGCCAATAAAGAGGTGTTGGAAGAATATAAATTCAAATGGATACCTGATATGAAACGGAGCGACTATATGATCGATCTACAATATCAGGATGGAATGAGTTATACGGATATTTTACGGCTGGCCATGAAGCGGGAAGAACAGGCTTTAAAAATGTATAATGAACTGCAGAAAAAGACGGATAATGCCGAGCACATTAAAATCCTCAAGTTGCTTTGCCAGGAAGAAGCAAAGCACAAACTTTTTCTTGAAACCCTTTACGATGACTATATGGCAGAGCAGGGAGATTAGTCTTTTTACGAGTCTTGGTAACGCAGCCCGTCGGGATGCATGGGCATCCAAAATTCGAAGTTTTTTTTTGAGTAACCCCTTAATCCCGGACCGGCAATAACCGGGGGGTTGCCCGTAAGGATTCCTTATGGAACAACCGGTGCATTTTTATAATTATCAGGGAGAAAAATTGACAGGAACGCTTCATCTGCCTGATAGACCTTCCGGCCGGGGTGTGGTTTTTGGACATTGCTTTACCTGCTCCCGACACACCGGCATAATACGCCAGATTTGCACCGAGCTGGAAGGGGAGGGGTTCATGGCTCTGAGGTTTGATTTTTCCGGCAATGGCCAGAGCCAGGGCAGATTTGATGAATCAACCTACTCCAAACAGATCCAAGAAATGAAGATTGCAACTGCCTTTATTGCGGAAAAAGGCGCTTTGCGGATCGGCCTTGCCGGACACAGCATGGGGGCGGTAATTGCCATCCTCACCGCAGCCCGGATGAACACAATTCAGGCGGTATGTGCCCTGGCAGGCCGTTTATCCGGGCTAAATGCAACTCATTTTCTCAGCCAGAGCCAGCGCAAAGAACTTTATGACACCGGCAGGATATCCTTTAGCAGCCGGGGCCGCTCGCTGAAACTTTCAACCGGCTTTTTCGCCGACGCCGGACAGTATAATCTCCCGGAAACAATAGCAAATTTGAAGTCTCCTTTGCTGATTGTCCACGGGGACCACGACGAAATTGTTCCGGTACAAGAAGCATACCTAGCGCAAAAATTGAATCGTGAAAACACAACGACGGCTATTTTTCCCGGCGCGGATCACATGTTCGGCCCAAAGGAATCTCGCCGGCAGGTTTCCGATTCGGTGGTGAAATGGTTCAAAAAACATATATCGGAAAAAACCAGAAAGACAGATGGTCGATGACCCGTCACCGTTGGCCAATGACAACCATCAGAAATTAGGCACAAGCGCATGAACCGATTTGAAACGTTGAACGCGGACTTCATCGACGCCCAATATGAACAGTGGAAAGCCGATCCCAACGCGGTATCTCCGGACTGGCGTTTTTTCTTCCAAGGCTTTGAATTGGCCGGTGCCCAAGACAGGGAAGCCGCACCGGTTTGGGATGAAGAGCAGGCGCTGCGACAATCCCGTGTGCACGCACTGATATCCCGTTATCGTAATATCGGCCATTTACTGGCCTGTCTGGACCCCCTTACGTCCTGTCCCACCGACCATCCTTTGCTGAACCTGGCTGCTTTCGATCTTAGCGTAAAAGCTCTGGATACCCTGTTTTACGCCCAAAACCTTTCTAAAAGCAACCTAACTTCGCTGAAGGATCTCATCAACATTCTTAAACAAACCTACTGCAGATCCATCGGTGTAGAATTTATGCATCTACAGGATCCCGATGAGCGCCGCTGGTTGCAGGATCGCATGGAGCCGGTTCGAAACTGCCCGGATCTGAATCCTGAAGATAAGCGTAGAATTTTGGAAAAACTATATGAATCCGCTCTTTTTGAACAGTTCCTTCACAAAACCTATCTGGGCCAGACGCGGTTTTCCCTGGAAGGTGCGGAAGTCATTATCCCCATACTTGATTTTCTTGTCAGTTTGGCCGGACGGCAGGGGCACTGTGAAATAATTCTGGGCATGGCCCATCGCGGCCGTTTAAATGTCCAGACCAATGTCTTAAACAAGTCTTACCAAGAAATTTTCAGCGAATTCGAAAACTGCCATGATCCGGACAACATCTTCGGCTCCGGC
Organism: uncultured Desulfobacteraceae bacterium; assembly: GCA_964502855.1. GTDB lineage: Bacteria > Desulfobacterota > Desulfobacteria > Desulfobacterales > UBA11574 > S5133MH16. The sequence continues at coordinate 10,713 of CAZDAB010000019.1, forward strand.
GACGTTAAGTATCACAACGGGTATCTGGCGGATATAAAGACACACCAAGGGCAGTCTCTTCGCATATTTCTGGTCAACAATCCAAGCCATTTGGAGTCCGTGAATCCGGTTGTTCAAGGGTTTGCCAGGGCCCGCCAGGACATCCTCGGAAGCGACAATAAGAGCACGGTCTTACCGCTTTTAATCCATGGCGACGCAGCCTTTGCTGGTGAGGGTGTTGTGACCGAAACCCTTAATATGTCTCAGATAGCAGGCTATAAAACCGGCGGCACCATCCATTTGATCATCAATAACCAGATTGGATATACAACGCTTCCGGAAAACGCCCGTTCCACCCGATACGCTACAGATGTGGCTAAAATGCTGATGGTCCCTATTTTCCATGTGCATGGTGAAGATCCGGAAGCCGCTGTTCATGTTGTCCGGCTTGCCGCCGAATACCGGAAGGCCTATAACAAAGATGTGGTCATCGATGTAGTCTGTTATCGGCGGTACGGTCATAATGAAGGCGACGAGCCCTATTTCACTCAGCCCCTGATGTATGAACGAATCCGGGGACGACCATACATTCACGAAGTTTATTCCCAAAAATTAATTGAAGAAGGCCATGTCCAAAAACAAAACCTGGATGCTATTCAGGAAAAAATAAACACCGACCTACAAAAATCCTTTCAGGCGGTTAAAGAAAGTGTTTGTGTCTTTCCCGAATCCCGGTTTTATGAAAACTGGAAAAATTTTCACGGACGTTACACCCATGAAGCTCTGAAAACCGGAGTGCCGGAGGAAAAACTCGTTTCTTTTGCCCATAAACTGAACACCGTTCCGGATGAATTTTCCCTGAATCCCAAACTCGAACGACTGTTAAAAAAACGGCTCGATTGCGTTGAAAAGGGACAAAATATCGATTGGTCCAATGCAGAGGCCCTTTGCTTTGCCTCGTTGTTGGCAGAAGGTATTCCCATCCGTTTGAGTGGCCAGGACAGCGGCCGCGGCACTTTTAGCCAGCGACATAGTGTTTTAATTGATACCCAAAGCGGAAAAGAATATGTGCCACTGAATAGGGTCGAAAAAAACCAAGGCCGCTTCTCGGTGTATGACAGCATGCTTTCCGAGGCGGGTATTCTTGGCTTCGAATACGGTTACTCTCTGGCACAGCCTCAAGGTCTTGTCATCTGGGAGGCACAGTTCGGCGACTTTGCAAACAACGCTCAATCGGTCATCGATCTTTACATCGCCAGCGGAGAAACAAAATGGCGGCGTTTAAGCGGTCTGGTTTTACTGCTTCCTCACGGATGGGAAGGGCTGGGTCCTGAACATTCCAGCGCCCGCCTGGAGCGTTTCTTGCAGTTGTGTGCGGGCGATAATATCCAGGTGTGCAATCTCACTACACCGGCGCAGTATTTTCACCTGATCCGGCGCCAGGTCATCAGCGATTTTCGCAAGCCCCTTGTGGTGATGGCCCCAAAAAGTCTGTTACGCCATCCCCTGGCGGTTTCCGGCCTCGGCGATATGGCCTCCGGATCATTTCAGCAAGTACTGGACGACCCGGATCATTTTAAAAACGCTAACCGGGTCCTTTTTTGCAGCGGCAAGATATTTTATGAACTCCTTCAAAAACGCCGGGAAGTGAAAAAAAAGGACACTGCTGTTTTGCGCCTGGAACAACTCTATCCCTTTCCTGAAAATTCGCTGAAAAATGTGATCAAAACATACCGCAAAGCCAAACAATATTTCTGGGTTCAAGAAGAGCCGGAGAACATGGGGGCCTGGTTTTTTATGGGCCGTCGCCTGGAAAAAATAACCGGAAAACCGGTTGAATACATGGGTCGAAACGCTTCGGCCAGCCCGGCAACCGGTTTTCCCAATATCTATCGAAAGGAACAGAACGCCGTCATCCAGGAGGCTTTGGGCATTGAAAAAAAGTAAACCCCTGAAGTTTTTGCCTTCGGAGCAACTGCAAAGGAGCAACCATGGAGATAGAAATCAAAATTCCGCATGTTGGAGAATCCGTGCAGGAAGCGGTTCTTGTGGAGTGGTATAAAAAGGACGGAGATACGGTCCAAAAAGACGACCCGCTCTTTGTTGTGGAAACCGACAAGGTCACCTTGGAAATCGTGGCCGAGGCGTCAGGCGTTCTAAAGATCCGGGTATCCCAGGGGGAAACCGTTGCCATCGGCACGGTGGTGGGAATTATCGACACCCAAGCAGCGCCGGCGTATCCATCCAAACCGGCCCCGCCTGAAAAAGAAGCGCCCATTCCTTCGGCGCCACCGGTAAAAACCGAGGAACCGGCTCCTACCGTAGTTTTACCCGAAAAATCACCCACGGAACCACCACTGCCCGATGTTCGGCAAATCATTCCGCCGTCGGTCCGGCGGTTGGTTGCTGAAAAAAATCTCGATATTACCGCCGTCACCGGTACCGGGCCGGGCAACAGAATTACCAAAGGCGATGTACTTCTATATTTGGAACAGGCCCGGGCAGCGGTTCAGGTTTCCGAACCTGCGCCGCCGGAAACCCGGAAACTTCCGCTTCCAGAATCTGAAATATCCTCGAAACCCGTTCCCCCCGTAGGGAAGGAAATTAGCCGCAAACCCATGAGTCCGATTCGCCAGCGCATTGCATCACGCCTTGTGGAAGCCAAACAGAATACCGCCATGCTCACCACTTTTAACGAGATCGACATGACCCGTACCATGAACATCCGGACCCAGTTCAAGGAAACCTTTCGTGAAAAGTATGGGGTATCTCTGGGATTTATGTCTTTTTTTATCAAAGCATGCGTGGAGACCCTCGAAGAATTTCCTGAAATTAATGCATTTATTGACGGGAAAGAGATTGTTTACCACCACTATCACCATATCGGTGTTGCCATCAGCGCCGATCGCGGTCTGGTGGTCCCGGTCATTCGCAATGCTGAAGGTTTAAGCTTTGCACAACTGGAACAGGCAATTGTGGACTACGTGGATAAAATAAAAAACAATCGCCTTGAACTGGCCGACTTAGAAGGAGGCACATTTACGATCAGTAACGGCGGAGTTTTTGGATCTCTGCTCAGCACCCCGATTTTAAATATTCCCCAAAGCGGCATATTAGGAATGCATAAAATTGAGAAACGGCCGGTGGTTGTGGATAATGAGATAAAAATACGGCCCATGATGTACGTGGCCCTTACTTATGATCACCGAATCGTGGACGGAAGAGAAGCAGTCACCTTTTTGGTACGGATTAAGGAAATCATTGAGAATCCGGAACGGATTATGATGGAGATTTAAATATGACACAGAAAGAAATTTACGACCTTATTATTATAGGTACAGGCCCCGGAGGATACGTGGCGGCCGTACGCGCGGCCCAACTGGGCTTAAAGGTGGCTTGTGTTGAAAAGGAGGCCCGTTTGGGCGGGGTATGCCTGAATGTGGGATGCATTCCGAGTAAAGCGCTGCTGGACTCCAGTGAATATTTTCACCTGGCTAAAGATCACTTTGCTTCCCATGGGATTAAAACAGGTAAATTAAGTCTGGATCTGCCGGCAATGATGGCACGCAAAGAACAGGTGGTTAAAGACCTCACGGATAATGTTCGCAAACTTCTTGAAGGAAACAGCATCAAGGTGTTTCACGGAACCGCACGGCTTTCCGATGTTAACCGTGTTGAGATATCCAAACCTTCCGGATCTTCGAATAAGGGGAAACCGCAGACCCTTGAAACCCGGTCCATCATTCTTGCCACCGGCAGTACGCCGGTTCAAGTGCCCGGCCTGGAATTTGACGGCAAACATATCGTCACTTCTACGGAAGCCCTGTCATTTAAAACGGTTCCCAAGCACCTGGGTATTGTGGGAGGGGGATATATCGGTTTGGAACTGGGATCGGTCTGGCTTCGCCTGGGCGCAAAAGTAACCGTTGTTGAAATGCTGCCTCAAATTGCCGCCACCCTGGATGGTCAGGTGGCCCGAACCCTGGGCCGGATCCTCAAAGAGCAGGGGCTGGAAATTTACTTAAATACCCGGGTTACGGGCGCCAAAATATCCAGAAACAAAGTAGGGATGACACTGGAATCTAACGGAAAAGAAGATACGATTACGTGTGATCGTCTCCTGGTGTCGGTTGGCAGACGGCCCTTGACGCAAAATTTGGGGTTGGAAGAAATCGGCGTGGAAACCGATTCTCGAACCGGCCATGTGTTGGTAGATGAAGCATATAGAACCAACATTCCTTCCATCTATGCTATCGGTGATCTCATCCCGGGACCTATGCTGGCCCATAAAGCCTCGGCGGAAGGAATCGCCGCCGCCGAGTGTATCGCCGGCCTCTCCGGTGAGGTAAATTACGATGCCATTCCAGCGGTCGTCTATACCTGGCCCGAGGTTGCCAGTGTCGGTCTCACCGAGGAGCAGGTCAAAGAACGCAATATCCCGTATTGTATCGGCACCTATCCTTTTTCAGGGGCCGGGCGGGCCCGGTGCATGGGGGAAAAGGACGGATTTGTCAAGCTCATCTCCCATTCTAAAACTGATCGAATTTTGGGTGTGCATATCATCGGACCTCGCGCCGCGGACATGATCGCCGAATGTGTTCTGGCTGTTGAATTCGGTGCAAGTTCCGAAGATATTGCCCGGACCGTTCACGGCCATCCTACCTTTGCCGAAGCGTTGCAGGAAGCAGCCATGGCCGTACGCAAGTGTTCCATTTATGCGTCTTAAAATTTAGCCATACCCACGGTTCGCGAAACAAGGAGGATATCATGGCCAATTATGATTATGATATCGGAGTGATCGGCGGCGGTGCCGCCGGACTGACAGTTACATCCGGTGCCGCCCAACTGGGAGCTAAAACACTGCTGGTTGAAAAAGAAAAGGAGCTTGGCGGTGACTGTCTGCATTTTGGATGCGTCCCCAGTAAAACGTTGATCAAAACGGCTCATGTTTATCACCAGATGAAAAATGCCAAAGCCTTCGGTCTACCCCAAGTTGAGGTGCCTCCGGTAGATTTTGAGCAGGTGTCAAAAAGAATTAAATCGGTGATAAGCATCATTCAAAAGCATGATTCCGAAGAAAGATTCTGCAATCTTGGGGCCAAAGTAGAATTTGGAGACCCAAAATTTACAGATGAACACACCATCAAGCTGAACGGAAAAACCTTCTCTGCAAAGAACTGGGTTATCGCGACAGGCTCATCTCCCATGGTTCCTCCCATTGAAGGACTGATGGACACGCCTCATATCACCAACAAAGAAATTTTTTATTTGGATCATCTACCACAATCCATGATCATTTTAGGCGGCGGTCCCATAGGAACAGAAATGGGACAGGCCTTTAACCGTCTGGGAACAAAGGTTTATATTGTGGATCGTGGCGAACAGATTCTGGGAAAAGAGGACAAAGACATGGCCGATGGGGTTATGAACGTCATGCGCTCCGAAGGTGTGGTCTTCCAATTAAATTCTTCCATTGAAGCTACAAAAGATCTGGGCCGCCACAAAGAAGTGGTCATAAAAAATGCTGAGGGCAAAACCATCCATCTGAAAGCTGAAATCATTCTTGTGGCCATGGGCAGATCCGCCAATGTCGAAGAACTGGGGCTCGAAGATATTGGTGTTAAATTTGATAAAAGAGGCATCAAGGTAGATAAAAGGCTAAGGACAAATCACAAACACATTTATGCAGCCGGAGATGTCAACGGAGGCTTCCAGTTTACTCATGCAGCCGGCTACGAAGGGGGCATTGTAATCACCAACGCAATTTTTCATCTTCCCCGGAAAACCGATTATACTTTTCTGCCATGGTGTACCTACTCAGATCCCGAACTGGCAAGCATCGGAATGAATGAAAAAACAGCACAGGCGGCCGGAATCGATTATGCGGTTTGGACAGAGCAATTCCAGGACAACGACCGAAGCCTGGCAGAGGGCGAAAAAGTCGGCAAGATTAAAATGATCCTAAATGAGAAAGAAAAGCCGGTGGGTGTTCAGATTTTAGGCCCACGAGCAGGAGACTTGATCGGTGAATGGGTGGCAATGTTAAATGGCAATGTCAAACTTTCCACACTGGCTTCTGCCGTGCATCCCTATCCCACAATCGGTGAAATTAATAAAAAAGTTGCCGGAACCTATTTCTCTCCCAAAATATTTTCCAATAAGATTAAAAAAAGTCTCAAGTTCTTTTTCCATCTTAAAGGAAGGGCATGCACTCCTGAAGCCTGTGAAGAATAAAACGTAACAAAATCTGAGTTTCTGACAGATCTGTTGGATATGTGAAATTTTAACGCAGAGTTAAAGTTGCGGGCAGGGATTGCGCCGCTAATAAAGGCCGGGCAATTCGAAGGCCAAGATGCTGTTTAAAGCAAAGCCGCTCGTCCCTGCCCCTCAATTTTGAACGTCTTGTTCGGCAAATCGTTCTCTTGATTCTTTAACCGCATCAAGAATGTCTTTCGTGGTT
>CAZDAB010000020.1:0-16277 GCA_964502855.1 uncultured Desulfobacteraceae bacterium
ACAACTCTACTCGTTTGCCGATCAGAGGTATTGGCCCTTCGAATAATCGGCCGTTTAACGTAATGGTACGATCTTTATTGACTTTTCTTCTGGCAACTTTGCGAAAATAGTCTTTCAGATTGGCCGGTGAAGTTCGAAGACAATGCATTTGAGATGTAAAGCGATCAAATGGGGTTTGCCTGGTGGCGCCATGTTTTCTTTGATTATAATCTTTGTCGAGCCAGGTATCAAAAGCAGCATTAAGTTCAGCTAAAGTCGTGGCTGTGTTATCGGCAAGGAAACGGGATCTTACGGTTTTAAACCACCGTTCGATTTTTCCCTTTCCCTGAGGTGTATAAGGCTTGGAATGGATTAGAGCGACGCCTAATGAGGCCGTGATATATTCCAGATGTTTACTGCGAAAAGCCGCTCCATTGTCTACATAGAGTTTTCTGGGTATACCGCGTCTTGCCAAGGCATTTTCAAGAACATCCAGATAGGATGCCAGAGTTTCTGAAAGGTAAAATCTGGCATAGACAATCAACCGGCTGTGATCGTCTATTATAGCGATAAGATAGCTTTTGCGCATCTTGCCGTCAACATTGACTTTAGGGCCGTGCATTACGTCGCTTTGCCAAAGGTCGTTAGGCAGTTCAGCCTCAAATTTTCGTCGATCCCGGGGTTTGCCTCCAGCGATAGTCATCAGGTTTTCTTGATGCAAAAAGCGATAAACCGTGGAGTTATTCAGCACGATGCCCGGGGTGACTAATTTGCGGCGGTTCAGCTGTTCAATAAGATGAGGCACTGTAGCTTCCGGCATCTGTAATCTTAACTCGACCAGCGATGAACATGTGTCGTCATCCATGGCCCTACTTTTACCCTGATCAGATCGATCTTTCGGAAACAGCGACTTCAAATCCCCATTGTTTTTGCTATATAAACGAATCCATCGCCGGATAGTTCCCTTACCGATCCTTGTTTTCTCAGAAAACGGTATTTGCCATTTGCGGACGCACTTTTCCCTCATCAGCCGTCTTTTTTCAGCTCGACTCATCTGCGGTCCGGTGACAAAGTCTCCAATAACGCCAAATCGAAACACCGCAACCTGCATTTTTTCATCTTCTGTCATAAAAATCCTCCTTTCTGTAGTTTTTCACCCCTGTACAACAGAAAGGAGACCTAAAAAATGACACTCTTCGGTGGGGTGGGTAACCGATAAAAATGATTGCAGATTAAATGGTGCGACTCACCGGAATTTGACCCAGTTCCAAAAGATAATCAAAGCCGGCGACGAAACCTTGATGCCAGGTGTCTGTCAGATAAGCTTTGATCCTTTTACACAAGACTCTGAACCAGTGGCGCTGGCGACTGCGGCTAATGCCCGGTAACCATAAATTGGTCGTTGATTTGCAGGCTATGCTCGAGCGAATCGTCTCAACCGGAGCCTGAAAGCGCTTAAAATATCCCTTGGGCCGCAAACGGATGACACAACCACAATCCGGACAACGATAAAGCTTGAGTAGCAATGGCTGTTTGTAGCCATCAAAAATGGCCTGTGCAAATCCATGGCCCCACAGTCGGTTGCTGTTGCAACATGGACAGTTATCCGGCTTTTGCCATGGATAATTTCGACCGTGTACGAAAAGATCCTTGAGTACGACAGGAAAAAAGAGTACCATAATATCGCTTTCTCGGATCAATACTTGATCCGTCGGTTGGAAAAGGGCGGTGTGTCTGTCACAACACTTGGCCGCCCTTTTCTCATAAAAAAAAACCTCTCAGTGAGAGGCTCATTTATTGCGATAATCTTTCTTTCTCTGTCAACAAAATCTAAAAATTCACATTAGGTCACTCTTTTGTTAATCCAGAAAACTACAACGAACCCGAAATTTGTTGAAGCTCTTGAGAAAGCATGTATTTTAATAATTCCGGAACAAGCTTCTTCTTAAGATGAGCGTTTCAAATTTTAAAAGGGGATCAAATATCTTTTGCGGCAACCACGCCAGAGGCGGGCAAGCCTCGACAATCGCTCAACTGATCTGTACTTTTTATGATTTCGGTTTTAAACCTACACTTTTCGGTAATCGAAGCTTCAGGCAATCATCAACATCCACATCATTCACTTATGTCCGCATATTGTATTTCCTAATAATGTTTCAAAACCTTCCATAGACCTATCAGGTCCATCTGGCCTATCTTTTGAGACTTTTCAGCTTTTTCTTTCTCCTAATATTGCTCCAAAAAAGCGCAAGATCTGTCAAAGAGTAGCATTTTTTTTGACAAAAATTATCAAAATACTTTTGTATTGTAATCCGGGTAATTAATCTAACCAATTGGAATCTAATAATTCTCCCCGCTTTTCGAAATGGGATTTTAATTTTTGCACGATTTTTGCATAGTTAAGGAAGAACACAGACATAGTATTTATAATTTATACGTGAATTATTTTTATTAATAGGTTGGCTATCAATCATGTTTAAAATATTACTAATCATTGCGCTAATAGTGGCCATTTTTTGTCTGTATGTTGCTATAGCCGCCTTATTTGCTGCGTCTCGTGAAAACGAATTGCCGGATATTAAGGATGTTGAGGTCAATTAACTACCTGAATTTTAGACGCATATGATGGTAAGGAGTCTGCTGCGATTATTGCAACGATTAAAGCTCAACTGCCTGACTGCGTTAAGCAGGTTTTGTTGCGGGCAGATGGTGAGTTTTGAGCCGGCAAAGCGTACAGACTGGCATTGAAGCCAAATTGCAATTTATCATTGCCAGTAAAGGCTGTAATCCTCTGAATAAAAAAATATTTTTAAGCGGCGGGAATATATGTTTAATTTAGAAAATCGTGTGATTGCTTCTGGCAGCTATTACGTGGGAATAAGAAAATCAATCGTATTACAGGCATTCCTCGGAACATGCGTCGGAGTTGCAATTTATGACTCTGATGCGAATATTGGAGGATTAATTCACTTGTTACTCCCACAACCCGCTATACCGGGAAGCACCCACGAGCCTGAAAAATACGCATTAACTGCGCTTCCGATTTTTTTAAAAGCACTTTACAATCATGGTGCCGAAAAAGAAAATTGCAAGCAAGCGTTGCCGGTGGAGCGTTTGTTGGCCCATTTACCGAACAGGATTTAAGTCTCGATTTAGGGGGCCGAACGCTAGAAATAGTCAAAAAAATTCTTGCTGATGAAGGTATTGAAATTGAAAAATCTGAAACCGGTGGTTTCTTCACGAGCAAGATCAGCTTAGACATGAGAAACTGGGAATGTACCATCGAGCCTTCGGTATATGTTAAACTTCCAAAAGATAGCAAGTTAAATACACCTGATCTAAAAGAGATCAGCCGAGTCATGGAACGTATATAGCCCATCCCTCAAGTGGTGATAAAAATACTAAGGATGATTGGCGAGAACGCGTATGATTTTAAGGATATTGTGAATGAGATTCGCAATGACCAAGTTATTTGTGCAAGAATATTGAAACTTTGCAATTCAGCACTGTACGCAAAAGCAAAAAGAATTGACTCGATCGATCACGCATTGGTTTTTCTGGGCCAAGAACTTTTCGCAAAATTAGTTATTTCATCATATATAAAAGATTTTTTTCAACACCATAACCAGGGATATTCACTTTGCATGGGTGACATTTATCATCATGCCAACGGTACCGCAATCATTACTGAGAAATTAGCAAGACTGACCCAAAGAGTATCTCCTACACTTGCATATATATAGGAACTTCCGGGCCTTTGGGACCGCGAATGGACCCAGATGAACACCAATAAGCATAGATTGTTTAATAAGCCACCCCTTGCTCGGTAAAAGCCATGGCTCATCTCTTAACCCCACTTTGTCACTTTTGGAGGTACCAAACTGGCACCTCCAATTCACGCAAAAATTGAGGATATTATTTCTGGTTTAGCTGTTACGCGGGTTTGAATCAAACCATATGATCTTTTAGCCAATGAACAAGTTCAGCTCGTTCCATTTTGCCTGTTGCCAATTGGAGTATAATTTTTTCCTGATCCGCAACTGATGCATCAATTTCATATCCATTTAAGACAAGAAATCCTTGGCCAAAACTAAGATCCATGCAGCGGTTTGACCTGTAATGTCATCCCATTGGTCTTCTTACTTCTCAAGTTCAACAATTTCAGTATCCTTTGCCGTGACTTCCGGGTCGATAGACCCCCTGAAGCCATTTTCGGCATACCCGTCACTGAATTCCTGGCTGAGCAATAAGCGTTTGATTTGTTCAAGGTACTCCTCATATCGCGAGAGGTAAAACGACAGGGGACGAGGGAAGTTGAGTCCTACAATACCGTCGATAAACATCTGACTAATTTCACGGTGCCGCTGCAAGGTAAACTGGGAGCTTACCAGAATGTGACGCTCGTCTTCGGAAAGTGTCCGCAAAAATTGCGGCAACGCCACACGGGAACGAGGTTGATACATCCAGAAGTACAGCATGTCCAAGGCATGGATCATGATGATTTTCTCCAGATCTCGAGCTTCTGCATTTGCTTTCCGCTTCAGGCTGGATGAATACTCAAGGATCTTGAAAGTCTCAACATCCGGATTCAGCAGTTCCAGTTGAGCATAAATGTCCATAAGCTCTCTGAACTTGTTCTTGTACTCGCGAAAACGCATCCGGATATTTTTGTGTCGGTCGGCGGTTCCTTCAATGAAACCCGCAACAAAATCCGACGCGGCTTTGGATATAATCGCCGCCCACTTTTGCAGAATATCATTAACACCCACCGATCCGGACAGGGTTAAGATGCCTCCGACGCCTGCATTTAACGCCACGGCCACAGGAATTGAGAGGACGCTGCGGAAGAAGTTTCCATAAACCGCGCCTTTGGGTAACCCCCGCAAAATATTATGGGTGGACAAGTAGATGCCGTTGGCCAGTGCCATGAATGTGTACAGAAGCACCGGGCCGGTCTCTGTTGTGATGCCGAATCCCCGATCCAATATCACGGTCTTTACCAGGTAATCCAGTAACGGTACGGAGAACCCGGTGAAAAGCAGAGAATCCGTGATACGGGCCCAGCTGATGTAATCATTCCAGTTCAAGAGCGGCGAGCGACGAAAGCCCCCCCCTCCCAGAATGGATTGAAGGATATTGCGCAGTCCGGTAATGCCGAACCAGATAAAGGCCCCGAAATAGGCCAACACCCACCAGTCCTTGGTCAGGACAAAGGTTAGAAAAGCCGGGATAAATCCGATCAGGACCTTGAGGGCGTTTTTTAGGTCGGAGTTCAAATAGCTCCAACGGAATCGCCTCCATCTTTCAGCCGATTTCGGCGGCTTAAGATAGAGTTCGTTGACAATTTTCTTCTGGGCACCTCCAAGGGTAACGATGTTGCCGGGATGGGCCATACGGGTAGAGGTGGCCTGGACCTCCCAGCCTTGCCTGTGCCCAACTCTCAACAATTCGAAAAAGGGAAGGATTGTTGCCAGGCGGTCTATTATCTTGCCAAACGGCCTGTCCGCTCCATGCGGGATGTAAACCTTGTATTTGTAAGCACTGATTTTAATGGGAATGATCTCACGAATATCTGTTCGACAATCCCGCACAATCTGTCGCTGCGCCCGTTTCGGCAGTGTTTCCTTGATGGCCAGTCCCATCCCGTGAATTTTGGGAGAACGGCCCGTGGAGTCACTTCCGATCCTCGCTTTGAGAGGCTTCCCCGTGTAGTAGGACCTTAATATATCGATATCATAAAGAATCGTAATCAGCTTGTCTAGCTGTTCGCCGTTGGCTGAAGTTCCCGAACGCTTTAGCTTCTCAATAATCTCACGGATGATTTGCTTCAGACGAATCGCACTCCCTTCGTTGATCGCCTCCTGCAACCGGCTTATCTCGGCAATATGGGCGGTCTTGCCCGCAAAATAATCTTTCAGATTGAATATCTCAAGCCGGGTGATCATCCCTTGGCAATCGTAAAGAAGTTCAAGGACATCCTCCGCTTTCAAGTCGGTCAAATTCAGCGTTACCCGGTACCCGGAATGAAGCCGGGTGAGCTGTCCCAAAATTTCAAGTGGATTCAGTCGCAACAGCTCCGGGATATCAGTGCCATGGTCGGGCATTTCGGGATACCTGATTTCAGGGTTTTTTTCAGGCTCCAGATAGCCGTCGATGACAGATTCGAGGTCCAGCGTGTTCATCGTCTCAATCCACCGAATGATGGTGTTGCATCGTTCAGGATTTGCCAGAGGAAACTCTGCTCTCATCCGTTCGGTTTCCCCCTTCAACACTTTCAGCATCCAGTCGTGGATGAATTTCGATAGATGCAATTTCGATTTCTGTCCTATGCCCACGTACGCCTTAAAATCTTTCTCATCAATCGGCGGCAACTCGATCCCGTAAGTCCGGTTGATCTCCAGCCGATGGCTTTCGTTAAATTTCTTCAGAAGAGCCGGGACATACTCTTGCTGGTACAACGATACCCGGCGACCGGCATCCATGAACTTCATGACCGTGGGTTCAGCAAGAAAACAGAGAAATGACTGTGCATCGTCAAAGCCACGAGGGACCCATATCAGTTGCACGTATTTGTCACGGAATCGAGCGAAAAACTCGATGCCGATTCGAATATCGATTTCCAGAATTCTGGCGGCTTCAAGAAGTTCCGTCGCGGAACGCGGCTCGATAAAGTTATAGTGTATTACCCGCAAGCGATGGATACCTTTTATCCAGGCATCCATGATCAGATGGGTGGAAGACTTACGTCCTTTTGTGTTGACGTCATGTACGTGATCGTCAAATGCAATTTGATTCCACTCTTCGGGCATTTCCAAAAGATGGTAGCGTTTAAGCTGTCGGCGAACAATGCTCGGTTTCCCGGATGCCGTTATCCGGAAGTCATGGGCCAGTTGCAGTTGTTTGCGGTAATCGCCCTGGACCCTCACCAAGTCCTTCATGATTTGCAGTAACACCCTGGCGGTATTTTTGGGCATTGGGCCTTCGGCCGTATCTATCACTTCTTTACGCAATGAACGCAACGCATTGATACGTTCTTCAAACCCACCGACTTCCAGAAAACTTAACAGGTGGACAACCGCATAGGCGATGCGCAAGCCTCTGGTTTCAGTCATTTCTTTGATGCCGTGGGAGTGAAAATACGGATAGTAAAATTGGCGGGCATGTTTGTTGCTGCTTTTTCCTCGCAGCACATCGTTGACGATTCGAATCAGGTCGTGGTCGCGTTTATCGAAAAAAAGCCAAGAAACTTTATCGTTCATAATGGGCCGTTCCGGATATTCTCCCTGCTTAAAAAAGTAATAATAATTTATAGTTGAATATGGGGGAAAAATCAATAAAAATGATTAGATGATTCAATATGTTACAAAAACGGTGTATTAGGGATGATAAAATTGTGTGGTTTTTACACGGTATAATTAAACATCTCGGAAATTCTACAATTGTTTGAAATTAAAGATCTTTCAATCGCTCCCGGCTTATGCCACTTCCATGCAATGCTGGAATACTGGAATAATGTGTTAAAAACGTATAACTTCAGTGTTCGGATCAAGGTTTTTGGGATCAATTTTCACTACTTGTCCATGATTGAAAGTTATCTTCCCAATTTTGATCTTTTTGCTTTTTTTGAAGAGATTCAATCAACTTAAGTAACGTATTTTCAACTTTATAGTGGAGTTGATCTCATTGTTCGTATTCATCGTCCGTAATTTGATTTGCTTGCTTGAAACTCTCATAGCAAGAATGAAATTCTCCACAGGAACCTAGGGCAGGGATATTTCTTGAAATGCTATGAACAGCATTGATGCTGTTGGCAGCCACTTTCTTGAGCTCGAATGGAAATTTGGAGAATATTTTATACGCCAAAACATAAAGGGAAATGGCATTTTGCCAGACCCTGAGTTTTTTAAAACCTCTATTGATATTTTTTCGACCCATGATGGGTTTATCTCATAAATCATAATTTTTTTCAATGTCATGCAAAAAAGACCCAATATTCCAGTATTCCATTGTTCCATCATTCCAATTGCGAGCGAAGCGAACTAACTTGTGTTGAATTTCTTCATCCGGCTCCAGACAATCGTCCTTAATATACTCAAAATTCCCGCCGCTTCGGACGGGTTGACTCCTGAATCTCATCCACCACGGTTTTTTGATAATACCTAATAATACCTACTCAATGACTTACCGGCTAAAGCCGGTAGGTTGTTATGGACGTGAACGCCCGTTAAGACTAAAGTCACCTAAACTATTCGGATGACTCCGACTCAAGTCCTGCGTCATCTCCTTCGGTCTCCTCGGGTTCATCCCAAATTTTGAAAGTGCCAGGTTCATCAGACTGATTTTCTATATACTGCTTGATCTGATCCTCAGTCACTGAACCTACTGTCGTACCGAAATACCCACGTCCCCATAAATGGCGCCCCCAATACTTTTTACGCAACTGAGGAAATTCGCGCTGTAAACGATACGAACTTTTTCCTTTGAGGTATTGCATTATTTTTGCCGGTGAAAGATGCGATGGTGCGCTGACCAAAACATGTATGTGATTCGAACGTACGTTACCTTTTACTATTTCCATACGCTTCTCTGAACATATATCTCTGATTATGTCTCGTAGTCGAAGGGCCAGTTCTCCCTTCAATACATGGTAACCATATTTTGTCTTCCACACAAAGTGATACTTGAAATCGGTAACTGTATGTGCACCTCGTCTATATCGTTCTCTTTTCATTTAACGCCCTCCTTCATTTGATCGAGGGCATTATATATAAAAATAGGCTTTATAAAAATAACCTAATGATAAAATCGCTAAAGACTTTTCCGCCTGAAAGGCGAAGGTTTATACCCTACCCCTTGGAACTCAAAATCAAACTCTAATTCCAAACCGGCCGATTGAGCCGTTACATGTAATCACTCCATATATAAAATGTTCGTCAATTTGTTGTTTATATATGTTAATATTTTGACACAAAGCCCATCTTTAAATTCCGAACGGTTCCATGTTAAAGTGCCAAAGCCTCATCTTGTGCATAAATTCAATTTATATCTTATTGATATCATAAATATTTTTGTATTCCTGACTAAACTTTCTAAAAATATATCTAATCGGCATATATGTTGCAGTATTATTTTAACCCGACACATATATCAACTGGTGTCCATCCATAAATGAGGATTTTTGTTCAAGATCAAGGCATACGAAAAAAATGACCACTTAGGTTTACGTTTCAGGTAACATTGAATTTTCCAGAAAGAAGGTGGTGCGAAAAATGGGTCTGGTTCATGTTGATGACTTAGAAGTCAATATGGTTTTGGCTGAGGATGTTAGGGACATAAGCTCAAGACTTCTTCTTGCAAAAGAGCAGAAAATACAATCAAAACATATCAGAATATTTAAAATATGGGGAATAACAGAAGTATGTGTTGCCGGGATTGAAGGTAGAGAAAAAATTGCTGAATCTTATATAGATTCGGACACAATGGAAAGAATAACAGAACACACAAAAGATATTTTTAAGCATGTTGATCTTTCTCACCCGGCCATAAAGGAATTGTTTCGAATATCCGTTTTGTATAGAAGCCGGCAAGGAATATTAAATACGAATAAAAATATTCCTTTGACTCGCTGTGAAGATTTGAAAGATCGTTCAATAACTGATGTTAAAAAAATGATTGCCCATAAGGGGATCAAACTTCCTGAAATGCCGTCCACAGCCTTTGAGTTAAATGAGGTTGTTGCAGATCCGTTTGCCTCAGTTCATAGAATCGCTGAAGTGGTGAATAAAAGTCCAAGCTTGGCTGCACTCTTGTTAAGAATTGTCAATTCTTCATTTTACGGCTTTCCTTCCAAAATAGACAGCATTTCACGGGCGGTGACATTAATCGGCACTAGAGAAATTACAGGTCTGGCTTTAGGGATTAGTATCGTTAATGTTTTTAAAGATATCCCAAAAGACATTTTGGATATGAGTTCATTTTTAAAACATAGTCTTGCCTGCGGTATCCTATCAAGGATTTTAGCCGCAAATAAGAACTTACCACAAACAGAGCAATTGTTTGTATGCGGCCTATTGCATGACATCGGCCGGTTGATTATTTATCAGTATTTTCCTGATCATGCAAAAACACTTTTGAATCTGGCGGCAACGTCGGATAAACTTTTTTATCAGCTGGAAAATAGATATTTGGGTGGCAAACATACTTTCATTGGAAAGTATTTGCTGAAAATATGGAAGCTTCCTTTTGAAATAGAAAATAATGTATTTTATCATCACAATCCTTCAGACGCTCACCATCCGGTTAAGGCGACCATTGTCCATTTGGCAGATATTATGGTTAATGCTTTAGGACTCGGAAGCAGTGGGGAAAGGTTTGTTCCGCCTCTTGATTATAAGGCTTGGGACAATCTGGGTATATCACCCGTTAGTTTTGAAACTACAATTCGGCATGCAACCCATCAGCTTGTTGCTTTAGAAAGTTTTTTTCAAGGATAAAGATGATGGATAACAATATCAGCTCCAATGAACTTGTCGCTCGTATAGAGTATTTAGAGGAAAGCCGGCGATTTATCCAAAATGCGCTGAGAATGGCACTGTCTTTGGGAGATTTTCAGGAAAAAATTAGCAAAAAATATGACGATCACCAGATTTTCAAGGAAGCTGAAAAAAGAATTCGCCGGCTTATTCCATTTGAAGCGCGGGCTTTATATGCTGTGGATGAAGATGATTCAGATCTTATCTTGTCAGTATGCGAGCCTATGGATTTAAAACAATTCGTTGAAAATGAAGTAGAATTTATGATCGATAATAATCTTTTTGGATGGGCCATACGTGAACGGAGAGGGGTTATTGTCGAATCAAAAGATCATTCAAGGCGATTTCTGTTGCATATCATTTCAACACATTCACAAATAAGGGGCATGTTTGTCGGTTTATGGCCAGGTCAAGGAGAAAGAATTCCCGATGTTTCTTTAGATCTTTTATCAATTGTCCTTCTGAATACGGCAAACGCATTAGAAAGTTCTAAATTCTATGACTTAATGCGCAAACAAAATATTATTCTCGAAGAAAAAGTAAAAGAAAAAACAAAGGAAATAGAAAAACAGGCTATGGAAGCAAGGGCTGCCAACATCTCCAAGAGCGAGTTTCTGGCCAACATGAGCCACGAAATTCGAACACCCATGAACGGAATTATAGGTATGACGAGTCTTCTTTTAGATACCGAATTGAGCACTGAGCAACGGGAGTTCACGGAAACCATCCGAAATAGCGGGGATTCGTTGCTGACAATAATCAACGACATTCTCGATTTTTCTAAAATAGAGGCAGGAAAAGTTGATCTGGAACATATCGATTTTGATTTGAGAGTGGCTTTAGACGAAGTGACCGATCTCGTAGCTTTGAAAGCTCATGAGAAGGGTCTGGAGTACGTGGCCATGGTTCACCCTGAAGTCCCTTCACTTTTATGCGGAGATCCGGGCAGGCTGCGCCAGATACTGATTAATCTTGTGGGGAACGCGACCAAGTTTACAGAAAAAGGCGAGGTGGCTATTCGGGTTACACTCGATGATGAAGATACAACTCGTGCCACGGTCCGCTTTAGCGTTACCGACACAGGAATTGGTATTCCCAGGGATCGTATGGACCGGCTCTTTCAGTCTTTTTCTCAGGTGGACAGTTCCACAACCCGCAAATTCGGCGGAACAGGTTTGGGATTGACTATTTCAAAACAGCTTGCGGAAATGATGGGCGGTCGGATCGGGGTGAAAAGTGAGGAGGGCAGGGGCTCTACATTCTGGTTTACGGCCGTTTTTGAAAAACAGCCTGAAAGCAAAAATAAAAGGATGGTTGCCCCTAAGGATATCAAGGGGAAACGAATCCTGATCGTGGATGATAATGCGAACAATCGCTTCGTTTTACGGGAACAGTTAAAATCGTGGGGATGCCGGTATAAAGAGGCCTCAAACGGGGTACAGGCATTGGAGCAACTTCGGCAGGCTGTGGCCGGTAAAGATCCTTTCGATATTTCAATCCTTGACATGCAGATGCCGGAAATGGATGGGGAAACCCTCGGCAAAAAGATCAAACAAGATCCTGATCTGAAAAAAACCATATTGGTGATGATGACCTCAATGGGTCAGCGTGGGGATGCCAGGCGTTTTGAAAAAATCGGCTTTTCTGCCTATCTGACCAAACCGGTTAAACGGTCGAAGATCTATGACTGTCTTTTAAGTGTTGCCGGTTTACAAGAAGATGCGGGCCATGAGCAACCTGCGGCTATTGTTACACGGCATTCCCTTGCGGAGGATAAAAAGCGCAGAGTTCGCATCCTGCTGGCTGAGGACAATGTCATCAACCAAAAGGTGGCCATAAGCACCCTGAAAAAACTTGGGTACCATGCGGATGCTGTTCCCAACGGCAAAGAAGCGGTTAAGGCTTTGGAAACGATCCCTTACGATATTGTATTGATGGACTGTCAGATGCCGGAGATGGATGGTTATGAGGCAACCGGAGAGATCCGCAAACGGTCATCCAAAGTGCTCGATCACGAGGTGCCTGTTATTGCCATTACCGCCAATGCAATGAAAGGTGCTCGCGAAAAATGTCTAAAAGCCGGTATGGACGACTACCTCTCAAAGCCGATTTATCCAAAGGAGCTTTCTGATATGCTTGAGAAATGGATAGGGGAAAAAGATTCTTCTCAGCAGGAGGAAGCCACCGTCAGTGATATAGCGCCGGTACAACATATCTTTGACAAGGCCGGTCTTTTGGATCGTCTCATGGGCGACCAAGAGCTTGCCAATGAAATACTTGGCGAGTTTCTGGAAGATGTTCCCCGCAAGTTTACCGCTTTGAAAGAAGCTCTTGACAATGGTGATGCTCCCTCGGTTCAATTCCAGGCCCACACCATCAAGGGCCAGTCCGCCAATGTGGGGGGAGAAGCCTTGAGCAAAACGGCCCTTGAGATAGAAAAAGCGGGCAAAGCCGGGGATTTGGAAACCGTGAAGGCATGCATGACTAAGTTGGAAGCGCAGTTTGACCGGTTGAAGGAAGCGATGCAAAGAACCATTTAAAGTAGATACCCACGGAGCTTACGCCCGAATATATACCGGACGCACATGCGTTTATAAGTTTCTTGTTAACTTATAGATTTATTTGGTAAATTTAATTTCATCTTCATTAAATCAATTTAAAAACATCCCCTCACCCACTCTTATCCAAAACATAACTCATTCAACTTATAAAGCATCTACGTGGGCCAAAGCGGACATTGATCACGGATACATTCTTTATTTTTAGGAAATTGCCGGCAAACGATCTTTTTATCAACCATTAATTTTTTACCCATAATTTCTTCCAGTAAACGTGAAGCCTCCTGAAGGGCCAACCAGACATCTCTCTGACAGCAGCGGGGAGCCGTGTACGAAGATATCTTCTCCAATACCTTCTGTGTCACCTGTTGAACCGTTTGCCGTTCATCTGCTTTATAGGGGTCCGCCCGTAAAAGGATCGAAAAAGCAATCCCCACTCCGATTGCGGCACCGCAGACGCCCAGAAATGCACAGGCGCCCCCCACAATGGTTTGTCCGCGCTGAATGCCGGTTAAAATTCGGTCATCCGAGATTTCATCACCGGAGTTTCTCAAGGCCGTGAGAATTACGGCGGGAACCAGTGAATGATGCTCGGGTCCGTGTTGACCAAAGTGGGGATGTGACCGAATCGTTTGCATCAGGCGCAACGCATCGCGCTCCCGGGTGTTTAGACAGACCTGTTTGATGATTTCCACAGCGTCCCTGGTGTGGCAGGCGTCACACACGAAGTGACCATTGGCGCACCGGGCATCGGACAGCTTGACTTTTTGGCAATAATGGCAGGCTTTGCTTTGGATGGTTTCAGCATAGATGAGTTCCGCACCGCAAACCATGCATCCTTGTTTGTAGGCCTTCAGGACCGGTGGGCGTGTCTCTGTTTTTTCTTCAGGTGTCACAAAACAAGCACAAGTAGGCTCACTATCGATCTGGGCCATCAAATCTTTAAAGTCCGGGAACACATACAGAACCGGCATTTTATTCTTTAAAGGCTTGACGGCTTGATACGTAATGGAATAAAAATCATAGCCTTTAACCGACCGATAAAGATACCCTTTTAATATCCGGCTATGGGTAAACCCGATATCGTTCAACAAGCCGAACAACTCATAGTAGTTTAGGGCACCCCCAATGCACTCGCCACGCAATTTCTCATTATATTTGATCTCGAGCGGAATCTCATCATCATAGGTGATGTCCGAAACAACCAGGCGGCCGTTTGGTTTTAACACCCTGAATATTTCTTGAAACACCCGGCGTTTGTCCGGGGAAAGGTTCAGCACGCAATTGGAGATCACCACATCAGCAATAGATTCCTCCAGCGGAAGGGATTCTAAAAAGGCTTTTTTAAATTCTATATTGTTGTAACCAAGGTTTCGGGTAACCGATGCTTTGCTTTGGTTGGCAACAGCAAGCATGGCGTCTCCCATATCAATTCCAACAACCCTGCCATCGGGTCCGGTTAACTTGCCGGCGATAAAACACTCGATGCCTGTGCCGCTTCCCAGGTCAACCACGGTCTCGTCTCTTTGAATCTCGGCATCCAACACCGGTGAACCGCAGCCATAGCTTCGAAACCGCATTTCTTCGGGAATATGCCGTATCCATTCTTCATCGTAACATATGGGATTAATAATATCTTCCTTGGTTTCCAGGGCCGCTTCGGAATAGAAGCGATTCACCTGATTATGGGTTTCATGCCCGGGAAGACTGAGCACACAATTGGAATGTGTAAAAAAAACAGCTTCGCCTTCCACCGGACAATCCCCCAACTTTTCGCCCATTTTCAATTGAAATGCAGGGTAATCACCGGTGCCGAACATCTGAGCTTCATGTATGATGATCCACTGGACAATAAGATTGTACAAATCCACATAAGGGTCATGGCCGACGATTTGTTTAGAAGAAATGTAACTGTGATCGATATCCCCCCCACCGATGAGATATCGAAAGGGATTTTCTCGATAGCGTTCACTTTGGTTCAGAGAGGCGTTGCGAATATGTTTCAGGACCTGACTATTTCTCCAGACTTTTTCCAGCCCGTCATGGATATGACCACACTGCATGCCTTCCGTATATATGAGTGCCGGTGTGGGATAGATATGCCCGTCCGGCGCCACTGCAAGTGACTGCCATCCCGCATTGCTCAGGTCATAGCACGTCCCCGGACAGGAAAATACCTGCGATCTGAGTATCTCAATATTGTCGATCTTGACATCGACTTTTTCAGCTTGTTTCTGGGCGGCGATCAGCTTGGGGAAAATATGCATGGGGTCAACAAAAAGCGCATCATTCGCATGTCCCTTTATAAAAAGCCAGAGGAAATGAACGTTTGTAATCTGATGCCGGCGGGCAAAACCGATGACCGCTTCCATCTCATGGATATTTTGCCGTGTTACGGTCATGGCAAGAGTTACCGGAAAACCGAGTTCTTGAAGCGTATATAAATTTTCATGTAACTTATTGAACGCATGAGATCCCCTCAACGCATCATGGTTGGATTTTAAACCATCTATACTCACTTGAAAATGAAGACGATCTTTAGGCAGGGCACTTAACTTGTCTTTTACTCGCGATATGAGCGACAGGTTTGTCAAAACCACGACATGTGTATCGGGTAATTGAAGAACATCATGCACGCTTTTTATAAAAGCCTTGGAAATCAGAGGTTCCCCGCCGGTGAAATAGAAAATCCCACATCCCAATGCATAACTTTCACCAATGATTGCGTCACAAATCTTTGGTGATAGTTCTTCCTGAGACCGGGGGAAAGATTTAAACATACAATGCCTGCACTGCATGTTGCATTTATTGGTGATATGAATCCAGCACTCCTTTAGACTGCTTAGGCGCATTTTCTCCGAGCGCGATTGATACGTCGAACCGACTTGGCCATGGACTCTTTTTAGCAACGATTTGATTTCATATGATTTTTCTTTATTGTCAAACCCATTTATCAATAACTGATCCGCAGCTTTATTGGGTACAAACCAATCCGGCCGAGCGGGACGAATATATATGGGGATGTTTTCATATTCGATACGCTGCCATTCATTCTTAAATTGGGAAATCATCTCTACATCCTTAAATCCATTAACATTAAGCCGGCGGGACGAGTAAAAATAAAACAATGGATTTGAAAATACAAGGTGTTTTTAGGATGTCCCGAGAGCGCCGGTCAAAACCGGTAAGGAGTTGTGAATGAAAGAGT
>CAZDAB010000021.1:0-16152 GCA_964502855.1 uncultured Desulfobacteraceae bacterium
CCAAGAGAAACACGCCGTCGCTACGCTGCACCGAAATCAAATGCCTTTACCCTGTTCTGTGGGCCAGAATTTTACTGAGAAGAATCCCGTGGAACCGTCAAAAAAAATCTTGACAAGACAAAGAACGTTCCAGTAGCTTTAATGTCATTCAAAGTTGGTAACATTAACATTATAAGACTAAGATGAAAGATTCAAGTACAATAAAATGCTGTTGGCGCTGGTGGCGGACAACCGGAGGAGAGGGGTGTGCCGACAGGTTCATGACGGCGTGAGCTGCTATCATAAAAGATTTCTCAGGACCGTGGGCACGTTAAAGCTTACGGTCTTTTTTTTGTTTTAAAATAGACCCAATTATAAGGAGGATAAACCATGCTGGTTGTGATGGAAAAAAAGGCGAGCCAAGCAGAAATTGATTTTGTTGTGGCTGCTATTGAAGAAAGAGGATACACTGCCCGTCCGATTCCAGGGGGAGAAAGGATTTCCATCGGAATTTTAAACAATAAAGGTCATGTTGATGCGTCACCCTTTTTGGGGCTTCCCGGGGTTAAAGATGCGATTCATGTAACCCGTCCCTATAAACTGGTAAGCCGTGAGTTTAAACAGCAGGACACCGTGATTACGGTCGGTGATGTATCTGTGGGCAATGGTAATCTGGTGATTATAGCCGGTCCCTGTGCGGTGGAGAGCGAATCCCAGGCTCTGATAATTGCAGACCATGTAAAACGCAGCGGTGCGCAGCTTTTCAGAGGCGGTGCGTTTAAGCCGCGAACATCTCCTTATTCCTTTCAGGGCCTGGGCGAGGAAGGATTGAAAATTCTTGCAACGGTTCGTGAGAAGACCGGAATGCCTGTGGTTACCGAAGTCATGGATTTAGAAACCTTTGATCTGGTGGAAAAATACGCAGATGTAATTCAAATCGGTACCCGAAACATGCAAAATTTCAGTCTGCTCCGGCGAGCGGGTCATGCAAACAAGCCGGTTTTGTTAAAGCGTGGTATGGCTGCAACCATTGATGAATGGTTGATGGCGGCGGAATACATTCTGGAAGGTGGAAATTCACAGGTGATTTTATGCGAAAGAGGGGTTCGGACTTTCGTTCACCACAGTCGTAATACTCTGGATCTTTCTGCTGTCTCTGTGGTGCTTAAAGAAAGTCACCTGCCGATTATTGTTGACCCGAGCCATGCTGCGGGCGTTCGGGATCAGGTGGTTCCTTTGAGCAGGGCAGCCGTAGCAGTAGGAGCCCAGGGGCTGATGGTGGAAGTGCATCATGCTCCTGAAAAGGCATTAAGTGACGGGGCCCAGTCTTTATACCCCCGTCAGTTTGAACGTCTTTGCCGTCAGGTTCAATCTATTTTTGATAATTTAAAAAACGACGTTGAGAGAACTTAGGGCCCTTCAACCCAATTGCCTCAAGCCCATAGGGTAGGGCCTCCGGCTTGTAAAGCCCGGTCGGAATTCTCCGGCTCTGCCTGAAGAATCGCTGGAAGAGTTTGAAGTGAACTAAAGTTTAAAGTGAGCTAAAGCCCGCCCTGGTGCGACTCGTTCATATATATTGATATCGGCTATACATCATTGCAAACCTGCTTTTTTGAATATAGAGTATTGGTGATCGGTCTGGGCCAGGGTTAAGGAATTCTGCCAATTATATAAAATTAGCGGAGCGAAGCGACACCATAACTTAAGGCACTTTAGATCACTTTAGACACTTTCAACTTGTATGGCTTTAATTAAAATAACCCCTTTCAGGGGCAAAACAAGGCCGGTTACTGTGGGCCAGGGCTCTTTACTATGATTATAGAAATACTTGCTACAGGTGATGAAATAAGAACGGGTGCGGCTATCGACAGCAATTCGGCCCATATCGCGCAAGTTTTGAAACAAGCGGGTCTTGAAGCCATACGGCACACGTGTGTGGGTGACGATATGGATATGATGGTTTCCATCATAAAAGAGATCGGCAGCAGGGCAGATGTTGCGGTTGTAACCGGAGGGCTGGGTCCGACAAGCGATGATATTACGGCGGAAGCAGCCGCCAAAGCAAAAGGGGTTGAACGGGTTCTAAATCGGTCAGCACTTCGTGTGGTTGAAAATTTTTTCAAAACCCGGAAGCGCGCCATGAGTCCTTCAAATAAAAAACAGGCCTTGCTCCCTACAGGAGCCGAGTCTTTAAATAATCCTGTTGGATCTGCGCCCGGATTTCACTTAAAAATAGACAGGTGTTGGTTTTTCTTTGTTCCCGGTGTACCTTTTGAAATGCGACGGATGCTTTCAGATGAAGTCCTGCCGCGCATAGAGAAGCTCTATGGCCGTACGGATGAATTAAGTTTGGTTAAGACCATATCCACATTCGGCTTAGCCGAGTCGGAAATCGGGGAACTTTTGGACGGTTTATCCACCGAATTTTCTGAGGTAACGCCGGGTTTCCGTTCAAAGTTTCCGGAAATCCAGGTTAAACTTTATATCAGAGGCAAAGATAACAAGATTCTTCGTAAGATTCTGGAGAAAGCATCCCAATCGGTTCTCGGGAAGTTAGGGGAGAATATTTTTTCTATGAATGGGAGTTCAATGGAAGCGGTTGTGGGCGGACTTCTTGCCGAAAAACAAGCGACCCTTGCTATTGCCGAAAGCTGTACCGGCGGATTGATATCCCATATGCTTACCAATGTACCGGGCAGTTCAGGCTATTTTCTTTTTTCAGGGGTTACCTATTCAAATGAAGCCAAAACAAAGGTGCTGGGGGTATCTAACGAAGTATTACAGCGATACGGAGCGGTACACCAAGAGACCGTAAAAAAGATGGCCCAAGGGGTAAGACGTGTTGCCGGAACAACTTACGGCCTGGCAACCAGCGGTATTGCAGGACCGGACGGAGGAACTGACGAAAAACCTGTGGGCACGCTTTGCATCGGTCTTGCCACCCCACATGATGTAAAAGGATTTCGGTTCTTTTTCCCGTTCAATACACGGTTGATGAATAAAAAAATCTTTGCCATGAAAGCCCTTGACCTGCTGCGACGGGAACTCCAGGGGGAAACTTAGGGGCTTCGCCCCAATTGGAATAATGGAATAATGGAGTAGTGGAATGCTGGGTTTGAAGGAGTTTTTTTAATTTAAATGGTTTATTTTCCGCTTTTATACCCAATATTCCAGCATTCCAGCATTCCAGTATTCCATTCCGACGGCTCAAACAAGTTGCCATTAAAAAACTGTAATTTTCAAATAGTTGCATAACTTTCAAAACATAGTTTTACCGTCAAAACAGTTTTTGAACCACAAGGCCGATTCCCGAACAAAATTTTCCTGGTGTGTTTTATTGCTCATGCGGTGATCACCGCCTTTTTGTATGATCAATTTTTTCGGATCACCGGCTTTTTCATATATTTCTCTGGCATTTGACGGGGGTACAAGCTCATCGGAATCCCCATGAAATATAAGAATATGATGAATGGATGAAAGCTTGTTTGAAATGTCGGAATCAAGATATTTCTTATAAAACGGCGGATTTAATGTGTTTGAGTTATCTGATTTTTCCAGTGTCTTGATAATGGAACTGCTGCGAACAGGAGCGGCACAGGTGACAATCGAATACACATCAGATTCTGCAAATACGGATAAGCAGACCGAACCCCCCATACTGCTTCCGAAAAGTCCGATCCGGTTGCCGCTATCTTTTCTGTCTTGAATGATCTTTATCGCGCTGATCATGTCATTGCATCGCGCCTCGAGGGAGGTGACATCCTGGAAAACGCCCTGGCTCTGCCCGCATCCCCTATGGTCGAATCTGAAAAATGCGATTCCACAGGCGTTGCATTGTCTTGCCAGGGCTATCTGTTTTGGAGAACTGCCGCTGCTAAAAAGACCGTGCGAACCGATAACAACCGGAGGGTATTCTACGGCCGGAAGGTGCAGCGTCCCTTTGAGAATAAACCCGTTTGATGAGAATGTGATGTTTTTTTGATTCATGGTTGGTTTATCCCATGATTCATGATATTTTTCAATTAAAATGAAAATTAAAAAAGGACAACTTGTCGAACTTGAAATTTCCGGGATAGCCTTTGGAGGCAAAGGTCTTGCACGGCTGGACGGCCTTGCTGTTTTTGTTGACGGGGCGGTGCCTTTGGATTTGGTTATTGCCCGCATCGTAAAGAGAAAGAAGCAATATGCGGAGGCCCGTGTCCACACACTGGTTAAGCCGTCTCCATTCCGGATCCCTCCGGATTGTATGTATAGCGGTTTTTGCGGCGGTTGCACATGGCAGTTTTTGAATTACCATAAACAGCTTGAGTATAAACAACAACATGTTCAGGAATCGATCGAGCGAATAGGGCTTATCCGGGACGTACCGGTGCATCCGACAATATCATCGCCCGCAATTTTTGGATACCGGAACAAAATGGAGTTTTCCTGCTCCGACCGGAGGTGGCTATTGCCGGACGAAATGGGCGAAGAGGATGTTGATATGGGTTTTGCTCTCGGGCTTCATGTGCCGGGGACTTTTTACAAAGTTCTTGATACGGGCTCATGTCTGCTTCAGCCGGAACTGGGGAACCATATTCTCGATGATGTCAGAGCATTCATCAAGACTTCAGATGCCCCTGTTTACGGGCTTCGCAGCCATACGGGTTTCTGGCGTTTTCTTATGCTCAGACATTCTGTTGCGTATGATCAGTGGATGGTAAATATCATTACCGCAAAAGAAGATCCGCAAACCGTGAAGCCGCTGGCCTTTTTACTCATGGATAAATATCCTCAAATCATTTCAGTGGTAAACAACATCACTTCTCGCAAAGCCGGTATTGCCGTGGGAGAATATGAAATTCAACTTGCCGGGAGTTCTTGCATAAAAGATAAAATCGGAGATTTTGAGTTTGAAATATCGGCAAACTCTTTTTTTCAAACCAATACCCCGGGCGCCCGAAGGTTATACCATACCATCAAGGAATATGCCGGACTCTCAGGCCGGGAGACTGTTGTGGATCTCTATAGCGGTACCGGTTCTATCGCAATATATATTTCCGGGTCCGCAAAAGAGGTAATCGGCATGGAAATCGTTGAAAGCGCTGTAAACGATGCAGCAAAAAACTGCCGGATAAACGGAATAACCAATTGCCGGTTTGTCCTTGGAGACATAAAGGAAAGCCTTTTAAAACTTAAGGTCAGGCCCGATGTTATGATCATCGATCCTCCCAGGACCGGCATGCACAAGGATGTTGTGGAACGGGTTCTTGAAATGGGACCCGAAAGGATTGTTTATGTTTCCTGTAATCCTGCCACAATGGCAAGGGATCTTGGTATGATAAGACAAAGTTACAGGGTGCTGGAGGTGCAGCCAGTTGATATGTTCCCGCATACGTATCACATAGAGTCGGTAGCAAGGCTTGAGAAAATCTGAACCCTTGCAAGATGTTCAGCAACACCTCGTCGGTTTGAGGCGGAGCTGTAATAATTTACCGCGATCCCCTCAGTTTTTGGAAGATTTCAAGGAATATTTTGGAATTTCACGGGTGAGTTTGCCGTAGCCGCGAGGCATGCGTTATGAAGCTGATGTAATGATGAATTAGATGGGGAGCGTTTTTCCATGAGAAGTTTTTTTAATGTTTTTCTTGAAAACCATATATCTCCGTTCAAAATTGGTAAATTGTTTAATATCAAAGCATACAACACGCTAAACAATATTCATAGGGGTCAAGAGTAGACCCGACCTCTTTCCATGGATGCCTGGATTTTGTTAAAGAATCCTTTGCGGAAAACCTTCCGCTCGACCCGATGTTGTAATCTCGATGTAATCCAATTTCCTCTGCAATTCAGAAATAGTAGCAGCGCCGCCGTAAGTTAGCCCTGAGCGCAATCCGCCGATGATGTCGTTAATAATCTTATCTTCGTCTTCCCGATAGGGGACTTGAGTAGATACGCCTTCCGAGGTTTTCCATTCCGAAATTCCCCCATGGTAGTCCTTTTGGACTTCGCTGCTGGCCATTCCTCGATATGTTTTCACCTTTACTTCTTTTCCATTTTTGTTCTTTTTACTAATCACGGAACCGGGGGTCGGCCTGGTTCCGGCCAGCATGCCCCCCAACATGACGAAATCTGCTCCGAAAGCCAGCGCTTTGACAATATCTCCAGGATACCGGATTCCACCATCAGCCACTATCGAGCGATCCACCCGTGAGCAGTTTTTTATAGCCGTAAGATTGGGCACACCGAAACCGGTCTTGATTCTTGTGGTGCAGACGGAGCCCCCGCCGATACCTACTTTAACGATATCCGCACCGCAGGAAGCAAGGTGATCGGCACCGGCGTAAGTCGCCACATTTCCGGCCATGATGCAGGCTTCATCACCAAGTATCATGCGAATATTTTTGAGGGTCCGTCCCACATATTTAGCATGGGCATGTGCCACATCAATACAAAATAGACCCGCACCGGCGTCTCTTAAAGCTTCGGCCCGTTCCAAGTCATCGGTCCCGCAGCCGACAGAAACAAACACCGGATATCTACAATCTTTAAACATACGCACATTATTTTCTATGGACAGATAACGATGTAAAACTCCTATGCCGCCTTTTGCGCCAATATAATTGGCCATGTCCGCTTCGGTGATAGTGTCCATGTTGGCGGTCATTATCGGCAGATCAAGAGATAGTTTACCTTTTTTACATCTCATTGAAATATCGACTACTTTTCGTGATTCCCAGTGGTTGTATGATGGGACCATGAGTATATCGTCATATGTAAAGGCTTTCATCGCAAACCCTCCTTGAAAAAAATAAGTTCATATATAATTACTTTATTACGTTTTTAAAAACTTCTCAACTAAATTGGTCGTCGGCAAAAACAATGGTATCATATGCATATAATAAACCCCATCGTTGATTGGATTAACTAGTATCCATCCATAAACGGTCTTTTTGCCCAATCTCTGCGTTATGTTTAAAAAATAATCCTCGGAATATTAAACATATGCCTGTGGTTATTTTTTTCACATGCCTTGATCTTGAACAAAAATCCTTATTTATGGATGGACACTAGCTATCATAAGATTGAACCGCTGATGGCATTCAACGAAAATGCCTTATTTTTTTCAGAGAAATGACTTCCCTTTAAGATAAAGTTTAATTGAAACGTCCTAGTTTGCCGATCTCAAATCCGCGCTAATTTTTGTTGAATAATTTGACGCTATTTATCACACCATTTTAATCATAAAACCTATCTATTTGATCTAACAGATTAATATATCAATATATATTCCACATTATCATTCCGGCACATATTTTGCAGGTAATGCCATGGATAAGAATACTACAAGGAAGGTCCACATGAATTATCGTTTTCTGAAAAGGGCCATAGATATGGGGCAAAATATAACTTTCGGTATTTCCTGCCGGTGGCGTTTACTATGACACTCATAGAGAATTATATTTTTTACCTATAAATAGCAAAAAACCAAATTAGATTTAATGACATATTCAAAACTGATTTTGCTTTAGAGCGAGTATCTGCCAATGAATGAATCAACAAGGGAAACCGATACTGTCGAGAGTCTAAAAAAGCGTATTTTTCAGATGGAAAACCTTCTTCATGCAAATCAAATGCTATGTAATGTTATTGATCCCATGGAGATATATTCTATCATAGCAAAGATCATAAGGGAACAGCTCAAGGTTTCTGCTTTATGCATTTTTGATTATCACGCGGATATCGAAAAATTTGAATTGGTTTACAGCCATGGACTCAATGATTTGGGTCTTACATTTAATAAGAATGATGGGCCTCTTTGGCAAAAAATTCTTCAAAAAGAACTTTTTCCCGTAACTGACACTTCCGGCAACCCAATCTTTAAGGAATTTTCTGAAAATTACATTCTGAAAAAGCTGCGTTCCCAATGGTGTATTCCATTTATTATGAAAGAAGAGGTTTTGGGCCTTTTGACGATTGGTAGGAAGGATAACGCTTGCCCCATTGATGAGATCGAATTTAATTATATCAAACATATCGCCAACCAAGCATCGATGTGTATAAATGCCTGCAAAATTAATTTAAAGCGACAAAAAGAAAGGCAAGAACTGGATAGAATACTCCAGAATTTATCTCTCCTTTATAACATCGGCAGGGCAATGACTTATATCAGTGATTTAAAAAAGCTTCTCCAATATATATTAAGAAAGGCTATCATGATAACCAATGCAGAAAAAGGTTCCATTATGCTTCTTGACCCTGACACAAATCAATTGTGCGTCAGTTTTATAGAGGGATTGGAAGATAATGACCAACAGGAAAAGATAAACGACAAACAAGTTACATGTAAAAGTTTTAAACCCGGAGAAGGCCTGGCCGGACAGGTTTTTCAAGAAGCAACGCCGATCATATTAAATAATATTAATATTGAAGATAAATTCATCGAAGCGGAATCCTCCTTTGTTCGTTCTATCGCTTGCATTCCCATGCTCGTTTACAATGACGCCATCGGCGTCATTAATGTGACGAATAAACGGGATGACGAACACTTTACTGAAGTTGACGTTGAAATGTTGAAGGCCGTTACCGATCAGGCAGCAGTGGCAATCAACAAGGCACAACTCCGGGAGATGGCTGTCTCTGATTTTCTGACGGGGCTGTATATTCGTCGGTATTTTATGTCAAAGCTTCAAGATGAGTTATTAAGGTCTGAACGCTACAACAAAGTATTCTCAATTGTAATGGCTGATATTGATAAGTTCAAAAATGTCAACGATACATATGGCCACATTGCAGGAGATAACGTCCTAAAGGCGGTAGGGGACTTTTTCCAAGCAAACGTAAGGCAGGTGGATATTGTCGCAAGATATGGTGGGGAAGAGTTTGTGATATTATTTCCTGAAACTGACAAAGAAGCGGCTTATGTTCTGGCAGAGCGGTTAAGAAAAGGATTTTCTCAAATAAGGCTGGATAATTTGCCCGGACTTTCCATTAGCTTAGGTATATCAACTTTTCCTGAGGATGGAAAAGATATTCAAACTCTGATTAAAAATGCAGATATGGCCATGTATTCCGCAAAGCAGAGAGGGCGTAATAACGTAGTTAAATTTTCAAAAAAGATATCTCTAAAAACTCTAAAAATAAGTGTAGCCTAATGTGTTATTATCCTTTGTATTACGGGCATGGTTCACGCAATTTACCATGTTTGGACAATAGGGTTCAAAAGGTAAGTCGCCGTGGCTTTACACTTATCGAAATAATGATTGTTGGTGGCAATCATTGGGACTCTATCCGCCGTGGCGGTGCCTAATTATTTGAAATACAAAGAAAAGGGTAAAATCGCCGTGGCCCAGACGGATATCCGTATAATAGAAAAACAAATAAATATTTATGCCATTGACACCGGTGAACTTCCTGACAGCCTCAACGATTTATCCATTATCAATACCATAGATCCCTGGAACAATCCATACCAGTATTTAAGAATTGACGGCGGCGATGTAAAGGGAAAGGGGGAAATGCGGAAAGATCATTTTCTGGTCCCCGTAAATACAGATTATGATCTTTACAGCATGGGAAAAGACGGGAAAAGTCAAGCACCTTTTACGGCCAAGGTTAGTCAGGACGATATTGTCCGCGCTAACAATGGTGGGTTTGTGGGTCTTGTTTCCGATTATTGATGTGAGTCTATGCCATGAAATTTGATACTAAAATTTTCAACAGTAAGATCGCCCGCAGAATCTTTGTGTTGTTTGTCTCCTGTGCTCTTCTTCCCATTTTTTGTCTTTCCATAATCTCATATGTCCATGTGACGAAACAGCTAAATAAGCAAAGCTACCAACGACTCAAACAATCGGTTAAAGGTCATGGTTTATCGCTTTACGAACGATTGATATTTCTCGAAACCGAATTGCAGTTATTCGCATCTTCCTTGGAAAAGCCTTTACAGAACCCCGGCCGGACACCGTCGGACGATTTTAATAAACGACTTGCCCGTCGTTTCAAGGCGGTGGCTCTTTTCAACAATCTGGATGAATATACCTCGGTTTTCAAAACCATGGGTGATCCTAAAAAACCGGGTGTTCAAGAAATTAACCACATGAATGCCGGCAAAACGGCAATCTCGATTTTAAACCCTTCGGGATCTTGGCCGCGAATATTTATGATGAGGCGGGTGGATTCAAAGGATCTGAAGTCAGGATATTTAGTCGGAGAAATCAACCTTGATTATCTATGGGGAATTGACCAGGGGAACGCATTACCCACAAACACCGAAGTTTGTGTTTTAGATGAGACAAAAAACCTGCTTTTCAGTTCTTTTTCAAATCAAGATTCAGTTGCCCGCCGGATTCGCCCCAAGCTTAAAAGCTCAGACTCGGGTGAGTTTGAGTGGGCACACGAAAATGAAAAATACCTGGCAAGTTACCGGACAATTTTTATGAAGCCCCGTTTTTTGCTCCATGGCTGGACCGTGGTGCTCACTCAATCCAAAGCCGATGTGCTGGCTCCCATGTCTGATTTTAAGACTATTTTCCCCCTGGTTGTCCTTATATCCCTATGGGTGGTATTGCTCTTTAGCATTTACTATATCCGCAAGAGTATGGTGCCCCTTGAGTTGCTGAAAAAGGGAACTCACCGGATTGCCATGAAAGACTTTGACTACCGGGTACAGGTCACAAGCCGCGATGAATTCGAAGAGCTTGCTACAGACTTTAATGAGATGACTGACCGATTAAACAGGCAATTCAAGGCCCTGGATACCATGGCAGAGATCGATCGTGCTATTTTATCATCATTGGAATCCAGAATAATCGTGGAGACGGTGATAAATCGAATGCACGATTGGTTTGCCTGCGACTTTGTTGCCGTAAGCCTGATTGATTCGGAGCGGAATCATACCGCCCGAGCATATTTCAGTTATTACAACCAAAAGAATGAATTATGCGAGAAATCTTTTGAATTCAGCACATACGGCCTTGAAAAGCTTCATGCCAATCCGGAATATTTAATAATCCATGCGGACAAAAATCCTTTACCCTATCTTTTACCCTTTGCCAAAAGTAGAATCAAGTTATTCTTAATTCTACCCATTTTCCTAAATGAAAAGTTGTCCGCAGTCATAGCCATTGGACGACTCCAAGTTAAAGTCTATAGCGAGGAAGATATTACCCGAGCCCGACAAATGGCTGATCAGGTAGCTGTTGCTCTTTCAAATACAAGCCTGATCAAAGAGTTGGACCAGCTTAACTGGGGCACGTTAAAAGCCCTTGCACGCACCGTCGATGCCAAATCATCCTGGACAGCCGGTCACTCTGAGAGAGTAACAGACGTGGCTTTAGAAATCGGAGCAGTTTTGGGGCTTACCCCTAAAAAGCTTGATAACTTACACCGTGGTGCCTTGCTTCACGATATCGGAAAAATAGGCGTTCCGGTGGCGGTTCTTGATAAACCCGGAAAACTCGATGATGAGGAGTACAGAATGGTTAAAATGCATCCTCAAATCGGAGCAAAAATTCTTGAACCCATTGCTGCATATAAGGAAGTCGTTCCCATAGTCATACAGCATCATGAGCGCCACGACGGAAAGGGATATCCCGCAGGCCTTCCCGGTGATACCATAGATATTGGCGCCCGAATTCTTGCTGTAGCCGATGTTTTCGACACTCTGACATCGGATCGGCCTTACCGAGAGGGATGGGCCCTGGAGCGCGTCATTGATTTGATAACTCAAGAAGCAGGCCGACAGTTCGATCCCGATGTTGTAGAAGCCTTCTTAGAGATTATGGAGGTGAAAAAAAGCAAAGTAGCATAAATGAGCATTCGTGGCACCCTTGATAGGAATAAGTCAAAAGGCAAAAGCGAATCTGCCGGAAAGAAGATGGAAGAAAATGAAACATAAATGGATTGTCATTTCGGTATTTATTTTAATTATCGTCACTATATTCATATTTTACCTTAAAGAGGACGAGAGCATTCCGGATAGTATGATCGGGAGATGGACAACCTCTGAACCCAGATACACAGGTCGTTTTTTTGAGCTATCGAAAACAACGTTCACTTACGGGCTGGGAGGAGATAAAAAAGACGTGTGCGTTATCTCAAGCATAGAAAAAAGTGTTCAAAACAATGACACGCTATACACGATTAACTATCACAATACAGATGGGATAGAATTCACCCGATCCTTTTATTATTACCCGGGAAATGGAGGCGTAATTAAATTCAAAAACCAGAAGGGTATTAAGTGGACTAAAAACACGTATACGGTTTTTGAAGAAAATCCTGAAGCAGATAACATTTCAAAAAAATAGGTTAAAATGAAACGAACCGTAAATCAGCGAAAATGGAAAAACTATTTAATCGCCAATAAAACCCAG
This sequence comes from uncultured Desulfobacteraceae bacterium, assembly GCA_964502855.1. Taxonomy (GTDB): domain Bacteria; phylum Desulfobacterota; class Desulfobacteria; order Desulfobacterales; family UBA11574; genus S5133MH16. The sequence continues at coordinate 12,336 of CAZDAB010000021.1, forward strand.
CTCAAAATAGTGCTCGCCAATCTTATACTCGTGGTATTGGTCTTTGCCGTTATTGTTTTTACAATATTATCTCCTTTTTATCATGACATTTTTCTAATGGATGACCTATATTCTCGGCATTACTCAGCAAAGTTTTTTCTCGTCTTATTAGATCGGTCATCCTTAGCATTCATTGCAATATTTCTCCTCGCTTTAATACATAATATATTCGCCAATCACAAATTTTGTGGTCCTTTGGTAAACTTCTCAAAAACTTTTAAAAAAATCTCCCAGGGTGATTTAACCCGAAAAGTTTTTTTGCGACGGCATGACTTCCTTAAAACGGAAGCGCAAGAGGTTAACGATATGATCGATTCCCTGTCTGACTATATTACAACAATTAAAAAAGACAATGACCGGTTACTTTCAGCGTTAGAGAAAGTTGCCAACGGCAAGGTGGAAAAAGACAAGCATGAAAACGCCTTCAACATGGTCAAAAAACAGGCAAATCTATGCAATGTGCACTTATCCAAATTCAAAATTGACGGTATGAGCGATCAAGAGAAAGATCATGAGCCCGATGCTTGATTTTTGCCTTTAATTCATACATTTAAGTCATCATATCGTAACATCTCAACAAGTTCTGGTGTATGAAATAATCATATTGACCCGCCTACTGATAATAAAATATAATCTGTCTGGAACTCCCATTCCCGATTCAATTTCCACCTCTGAGCCTTTTTCTATAAGTGCTTTCACATCGCCGGGAATCAGAGGCACCCGGGTTTCTCCGGAATGGTATTCTTTAGGAGCGGCAATCTTCACGTCTTTTTGTTTCTTTGCATCGCCTTGCGCTCGGATAAAAGCTCTACGAGAAGCTGCTGAATGGTCCAGTTCTCTGATGTTGGCGTTAAGGTCGCCCACAGCGTATTTTTCATGCCGGTTTTTTTGGATACCCTCATCAGGCTGATCAGCTCTTTTTCCATAATGCCGGAAACAATGATCGCCCTTGGAAGTTGTGAAGATTCCCCCTCACCCTCACCATCGGGAAGTTTCAGAAGATCGGACAGCACGGTATGGGACTGGTTTTCGGACACCCAGATTTTTGGAACATTGCTGAGACCGACCATTTTAAGGACGGCGTTGAACTTGGACTGTGCATCGGTTGAAAATCCACACAGCAGCAGTTTATGAGGACCATACAACGGTTTATCAGATGGTTTGATTTTTTCAAATTTGGCTTCCGCCATGAGCCCCCTCCCTTTCTCGTTTCCAAATGAAAAACACCATATTCCGGCCGCATAGTGCCTCCCGATCTTTGAGATTCCGGCAACCTCAGAAGGTGCCGTTCGCCCTAACGTTTTTCAGCCACATGGACAACGGCAATCCCGTTGGTCAGTCTCCGATAGACAACCTTATGAAAACCAATATCCCTTAAAAGGGCTGACAACACTTCCGGCAACGGGAACATTCGTATGCTCTCGGGCAACAGCGTATACGCCTGCCGGGAACCCACCAAAATCTGCCCGAGAAGGGGCATCACATGAAAAGAGTATACATCATATAACCATCGGAATACTGAAGCGGTTGGTTTTGAAAACTCCAGACACATGATTTTCCCGCCGGGTTTAAGAATACGATGCATTTCTTTGAATCCCACATCCATATGGGTCAAATTTCGTATTCCGAAGCCGACCATAGTCGCATCAAATGCTTCATTCGCAAATGAAATCAACTCCGCATCTCCTTGTATAAACTCGATACGGTTTCTCCGGGCTGTGCGATTGAGTTTGGCACGTCCGGCCTGCATCATTTTACGGTTGATGTCGTAAATGATTATTTTCCCTGAAATATCGACGGATCTGGACGCCAACACGGCAAGATCGCCGGTGCCGCCGCAGACGTCAAGCACTCGGTCACCGGGTTTCAGATGCATCATTTCAATGGCCGTTCTTTTCCACAAGTAGTGGATGCCGAAACTCAGCAGCGTATTCATGAAGTCGTATTTGGAGGCGACCGTGTTGAAATGCCGGATCGTCCGGATGACTTTCTCCTTTTTGGGAATTTGCTGAAAGCCAAATGGAACCGTCTTTTCCCGATCCGGATGAGTATTGAGCCGGCCTTTCTTTGTTTCCTGTTTATGCCAGATGTTTTTATCCCGTATCATCATCTCGACCCACTTTTGCCGGACCGCAGAATCACGATCATTTAAATGGTTCACGGTATTTGTTTTACTGGTTATCTCTGTTTCGCCGGTTAAGGGTAGGGTCCAGCCTTAAGTATCGCTTGGGCGAAAAGGTTAACCAGATTTGGTTTTTGATATAAACGCGTTTAACGTAAATGTTACTACATATCAAAAGGTGACTTAAGGATCAAGCATATGAAAAAACCAAAATCCACCGCCTAATTTTACGAATTCCTTTATTAATAAGGTTCTATGGCAATTTTGCTTGCACCCAAGTATTACATCTAAATCTTTATAAACCTATGGTTTATAATACTTCTACAATTTTGGTGGTGAATTTAGGAAAAATTAATAAAACTCCCTATATATGACGTATGGCATCAACTGCAATATTCAAAACGTCCTTTGCGCACAAGAATTACCGAGATGTAATGTTGACCTTGACATATGGCCAACATCCGTGACGGCATATGATGGGCATTCCCGGAGCCCTCCATTCTCTCTATCCGAAGATCGTCTTGCTAATTTATTAAATAATGTTTATATTAATTTTTAATTTTTTTTTGTTGGAAATGTCCATTAAATAATTGAAAAGCCGATATTCTTCGAAAGAGGAATTAAAAAATGATTGAATTCATATACCAGACATTGGCCAAGTTGGGTTATAGCCATCCGCTGCATCCCGCCATAACCCATATCCCAATGGGAATGATCATCGGCGGATTTTTATTTGCTGCCGGTTCTGTGGTGATGAAAAAGGATGACTTGGCCAAAGCAGCGCATTATTGCTATACACTGGCGCTTATCTTTGTTTTGCCCACCATGATGTTGGGCTACATGGACTGGCAATATAGACTCGAAGCGGAATGGAATCGTTTGATTTTGACGAAAATCATCCTGGCACTGATGTTGACTGCTATGCTGGTTACCTCCTTTTTTTATGGAAAGAATGTAAAAGTTGATATTAAACAGAAATTGATCCTTTATGTCATCTGTTTTGCCATGGCCATGGCCCTGGGATTCATCGGCGGAGAACTTCAATACGGATAAGGCTAAGCAAGAGCGGATGCGATGACCCGAAAAGGTTCATATTTTTCAAAACCTATGGTAACGGGATCGATGCGTTGCAGTATGAAATCCCATGGGTGAAATATATCATTTTTAACGTTAACGGGTAACAGAATGGGGGGGGGAAATGAAAAACAAATTGTGGACGAGTATATTTTTTCTATGGATTATTTTGAGTACGGGTTTGTGTCTTGCCGGTTCAAATGGCTATGATCACAAGATTGCTGTTGAAAATATTGTGTTCGAGTGGAAACTGTCGGGTGAAACCATTCACATTCGACTGGCTGCAAAAACAGAGGGATGGGTGGGAATCGGTTTTAATCCGAGTAAACGGATGAAAGACGCTAATTTTATCATCGGATATGTAAAAGAGGGTAACGTCACAGTCACCGATCATTACGGAACCACCGAACGCCAACATGAAAAAGATACCAAATTGGGCGGTCAAATGAACATCGCCAACATCGCCGGCAAAGAAGAGAACGGCGTTACTGAGATTACATTTTCCATTCCTTTGAATTCAGCAGGTCCCAAGGATCGTCCCATATGGACAGACAAGGATAATACCGTGCTTTTGGCCTATGG
>CAZDAB010000022.1:0-16062 GCA_964502855.1 uncultured Desulfobacteraceae bacterium
TACGACAATGCCATGATGGGAATCCAGCTCATCCATGAAGGCCATCTCAGGAAGACTGGAAAATTCGTGGCTCTGGGCACCATCTGCGCCTATCCCAAATTTACCCCCGTACCTTTCAAAGAAGAAGACCTCTGGAACGGATATCCGGAAGAGACCAATGCCCCCTATGGACTCGCCAAAAAGATGTTATTAGTCCAGGCACAGGCCTACCGCCGCCAGTATGGATTCAATTGCATCTATCTGCTGCCGGTAAATCTATACGGACCTGGAGACAACTTTGACCCCAAATCCTCCCATGTGATTCCTGCCTTGATTAAGAAATGCGTAGATGCCCTGGAAAAAGGTGAAGACCGCATAGAGGTATGGGGAACGGGCAAGGCCTCGAGGGAATTCCTCTATGTGGAGGATGCAGCAGAAGCTATAATCCTGGCAACTGAGCGATACAACAAGCCCGAGCCGGTGAATATCGGTGCAGGCTTTGAAATTACCATAAAAGACCTGGTTGAACTCATTGTGAAATTAACCGGCTTTAAGGGAGACATTGTATGGGATACCTCTAAACCCGACGGCCAGCCGAGGAGGATGCTGGATACGTCAAAAGCGGAAAGGGAATTTGGGTTTAAGGCAAAGACGCTGTTTGAAGAGGGATTAAGACGGACGATTGAATGGTATGTAAAGAATAGATAGAGGTAGAGGAAAAGGTAGAGAATGTATAAATCTTTTAAGGAGATGCCAATTTGGCAAGAGGCATTGGATATTGCCGAGAAAATTTTCAAGTTGACCGAGATTCTTCCGAAGAAAGAGGATTATGGGTTAACATCTCAAATCAGAAGGGCTGCTTTAAGTATTTCTGCCAATATTGCCGAAGCCTATGGTAGAGACCATACACTGGATAAAATTAACTTTTATTACTTTGCCAGAGGTTCTGTAACAGAAACACAGAATCATTTGGAATATGGGAAAAGAGTAGGGTATTTTGATAAAGACCTTGTCGAAAAACTTGATAGACGACTCTTAAAACTATACAACGACTTGAACAAGATTGTCGTAACTTTGAAAAATTTTAAGAAGTAGTTCTTTACCTTTATCTATAACCTCTTATGTTTAATGATACTTTACCTTCACCTATGCCTTTGCCTCTTATGTTGAGGAAGGTTGAAGAAAACGATCGAGTGATAGAGATGGATAATAGAACCGTCCCCTTTTTCATTCTAGAAATGGTTCCTGCCTACCCCCTGATAAGCTGAAAATCCCTGCTATCTGCCGACTGGTCAGTGCATAGTCATTCGGCTCTAATATAGATTTGCGATCCTGAACAATTAAGTAAAATTATCGTAAAGATTGTAGATGATGCAATTTTCCCCCGGATTCAGGAAGTACTTTACAAACACAGGGTGGCTATTCTTTGAGAGAATCTCAACAGCGGTCATCATTTTATTTGTAAGCGTATATGTAGCCAGGTATTTAGGTCCAAGCAAATATGGATTATTGAGTTATGCAATAAGCTTTGTGGGGCTTTTTTCAGCTATCGCCATGTTGGGATTGGATAATATCGTCGTTAGGAATTTGGTTGGTTATGAGAAAAATAGGGATGAATTGCTGGGAACTGCATTTGCCCTTAAGGTTATTGGTTCCATCTTATTGCTTGGAATACTTGCTTTGGCTGTCAGATTCACAACAAATGATAAACTCACAAATCTACTGATTCTCATCATTGCACTAGCCACAATTTTTCAATCTTTTAATGTCGTAGATTTCTATTTTCGGTCAAGGGTACTATCAAAGTATGCTGTTTATGCTCGAATAGTTTCCGTAATTTTTTCGGCCTTTATAATGTTTTTACTTATATATTTCAGAACAGGACTTATATATTTTGCTGCTGTTAAGCTCATAGAAAGCGTAATCTTGGCGATAGGGCTTATTACAACATATGCGAAACAAAAACTGAGCATGTTTGAGTGGAGGATAAAATTTGATCTGGCAAAAAGATTACTGAAAGATTCTTGGCCACTTATACTATCGGGTGTAGCCATATCTATCTATATGAAGATCGATCAGGTAATGATAAAAGAAATGTTAAATTTAAAGGCAGTTGGCAATTATGCGGTAGCAGTGAAATTATCAGAAGGATGGTATTTTATTCCAATGGCTATTGCCAGCTCTGTTTTTCCTGCTATTGTCAATGCAAAAAAGGCAAGCAAAAAACTATATTATGAAAGGCTTGAGAAATTATATGCCCTGATGACCTGGTTAGCCATAGGAATAGCGCTGCCTATCACATTTTTAGCTCACGATATTGTCAGCGTGCTTTTTGGTGTACAATATCATGAAGCTGCAGGTGTGCTGAGGATATACATCTGGGCAGGGGTATTTATATTCTTGATGGTGGCAATTGGCCAGTATTTAATAGCCGAGAACTATACAGAAATCGCCTTTTTCAGAGCGGCCACTGGTATGATAGTTAACGTCATGATGAATATCATTTTAATACCGAAATATGGGATACAAGGTGCCGCAATTGCAACGTTGGTTTCATATTTTGTAGCAACATTTTTTGTGGCACTTATACCAAAAACACAAAAGCAAGCTATTCTGATGTTTCAAGCACCGTTTAAAGTATTAGTTTATTTGTCTGCTAAGAAAACAGAACGCCTCTAAACACAGGATGTTTGTTCTGACAAAAATTAGCTAAGATGCGTTCTTGGATTTACATGGATGTGTAATGATTGGATGTGTTCCACGACTTTAAAATCTCGTGAAGCTTGTAAAATATCCACGACAGTTGTCGGATGGAGGATGCTTGCTTGAGTGAATTTTCTGTCCATTAGGATACAAAAAAATCTGTGGATCTGTCTCAAGAGAGTTATTGGATGTCCTGGCATCTAAAAGACGACAATAAACAAAGTGTTTGTTGTTCTCAGCTAGACCAGCTTCAAGGCTCTGTCTAAATGGGTTCTAATAAGGCAATTTCACGAATCTCTTAAGACCGATTTGTGAGGAGGGAAAAAGTCAAATGTGTGTTATTGAAAGGAATGAATTACTGACGGAGATCAGGAATCATCCATTCTGGTACCATAGCTTTGATTTGTGCAACGGCGAACGGATCGCTGGGTCGACTGAGTCAGAAAAGCTGATACCGAAGACTGGATTGTGAATACATGGCTTCAGTTACTATCACATTCCGAAGTCTCTAAGAGGGTCGTCTGTTCTCGACATAGCAGGCTGGGACGGTGCTTTGAGTTTTGAATGCGAGAGGAGAGGGGCTAAGCGTGTCGTGATGACGAACGTTCGGAATGTTGCAGACAGCGACTTTACACTCGCTGGACGTGGAACTCTAGAGGCAAGACGTCAAAGGCAAATTCGAGTTGGGAGACAATATTGGTTTGATGATGGCTGCACTTCCAGGGGCGCATTGTTATTAAAGAAGTGGTTTGGCTCTAAGGTTGAAATAGTTTACGCAACGGTTTATGAATTGACTGATATTTTTGATAATCCCTTTGATTACGTTTTGTGTTGCGGACTACTATATCATCTCCGCGATCCGATCTTAGCGCTGCAGATATGTCGCAAGATCACACGCAGACAGATCATTGTTGAAAGCTTATGCAAGCCAAGGAGGGGGACGTATATGGTTCCTCTGTGGTTACAAAATAAGATTCGGCCCCGGTATCGACCGTTTCCACATCCCACAGTTGAGTATCGAGGCAGCCAAGACGACGGCGCTAATTGGTGGCGTTTCACTGTTCGAGCCCTCAGGGCAATGATGGAAGATGCTGGTTTCAAAAACGTCGAGATAAAGGAATACGTCGGCCATCGTTGCGTCCTGGTCGGATACGTTTGATGCTGAGCCTAACTGCTCGCGAAAGTCATAATCAGGAAATCCTGATTTCCGCAAGGTACAGACGCTTTGCTTTTTGCGCTAGCCAATCAACGCTAACATTAACTCTGTCTTTGAGATCGGCGCAAGCTCACGCCACTAATAGTAGGCGATGAGGATGTTTATGAATTTTTTTTCGCGAAGTTCATATATCGAATGTCATTAACAGAAACAAATACTAGAATTAGAAATCTCTGTCATGAATGTTATTATTCGACCGCTTCGCGTACGATTACAATACACGCATTTTGTTTGCCATACATCGGAGGTTGAATAAATGCAACCAGTTGTTTACAAGAGGTATAAAGAGCTCATTACAGCCTTCCTTGAGAACAAGAAAGGCAATGTTTTGGAGATCGGTTGTCCTGCCGCTCCTAAAAAAGCGCTTCTGAGTATTTTTTCCGATATTGGCCGTGAGTTCTCTTGCGTTGGAATTGACATGCTTGCTGGCAAAGCGGAGTCTATCCCACATAGTCTGCCGTACAAGATATATCAGCATAATTCCAATGATATGACAGATCTTTTTGGAGATAACACTTTTGATGTAGTTTTATGTAGTAGTGTTTTGGAACACGATCAATATTTTTGGAACACACTGAAAGAAGTTAGGCGAGTCCTTAAACCTAGTGGGCTTTTTTTTCTGGGAGTTCCTGGTTATTCAAAGGGAATTAGCTTCTTTCGACATATCTTGCTGTTTCTCTGGAAAGGATTATGGAAGTTATTAGGTAATATTGCTGGTGACTATTTGCTTTACATACGAAATTCTACCTTGCTTGCCTCTACGTCTACGTACAACTACCACTTTGGGCCGTTTGATTTTTATAGATTCAGTGAGGATGCTGTGAGAAAAGTTCTTTTTGAAGGATTTGAGATACTACACATAGAGCATTTCTTATCACCACCAAGGTTCATTGGTGTTGGTCGCCGGCTTAGTGAGGAGTAGAAAGGTGAATATTTGCTTTGAACACGGAGAGGCGTGTGGTAGCAGTACAACAAAATCAGAAGAGCTTGGTCGTTGGCAAAGTCAGTGATCACGAGATTGTGATCACTGAAGAAGCACTTATGTCTTCACGGAAACTGGCGTGGGCTTTGGCTAAACTTTTTGGACTTGACGAAATTGAGAGCAGCTTGGCTGCTTATTGGTCGCTTGAGGTGCGTAAAGCCCAGTGGCGTGATGTACTGAGGCTACCGTCGGACCAAAAGGCGAAGGACTTTCGATATCTTGAAGTTGGCTGTGGGCTAGGTTTGTTTGTATGTGTTGGGAATTTGCTCGGTTTCAACTGTGTAGGCGTTGAGCCAGGGGAAGAGGAGTATCAAGGATCAGTAGAAATTGCCCAACAGATTTTGCAAGCTAATGGGCTGCCAAACCACCTGATTCAACGAGGACGTGGGGAGGCATTGAAATTCTCTGACAATAGCTTTGATGTAGTATGCTCCTTTCAAGCTGTTGAACATGTGGGCAATCCAGAGCTTATGCTTAGAGAGATTGAACGGGTGCTCAAGCCTGGGGGCATGCTGTTTCTGCAATGTTCCAACTATTTATACCCTTACGAAAGTCACTATGGTCTGATTTTGCCTTGTCCTATGGGTAAAAAAATGACCGGGCTCTGCCTATGCCTTTACAGACGACCGTCCTATTTTCTTGCTCACCTGAACTTTGTGACACCTACGATATTGCGTGATTGGCTTCATGCAGCAGGTTTTACCCCATTCAACTTGTCTGATAATCCAAATCAAGATGGGCCAGAGCTACCAATCGAAGTTTACCCTTCGCCTTTCAATTTTACTCGTGGTGTAACAGCCAGGCGGGCCCTCTCATTTTTAAGATTCCCTGGAATAAAGAATGTATGTCGACTTCTCGGAGTATACCCTCAGATTACATGTGTTGCATGGAAAAACGTATGAAGAAACCACTGAAAATATACCTAGACTATGGTGAGGCTTATGGCAATTTAGGTGATGAGGCAATGTTAATCAGTGCTATGGACCGTCTCAATAGTTATTTGGGAAACTGTAAATTTATTCTCCCTATACAAAAGGGTAATCCCTTACCTGATTTACCTCCGAATATACAGTTTGTAAATACACCGAGGTGGATTTTCCGCGTAGTAGGCCGTCTGGTGAGACTTTTCTTTTGTTCAGCCAAATATCTACCTTATTTTAAGCGTTTTGTGCCTTCAGAAAAAGAAAAGCTCGAAACTTTGGTTTGGAAGAATGCCGATAGGATAATAACTATATTACTACCTTTACTTCTGCGATTACCAACTAAACTGTCAAAGACCATTGATATCTTAAAGTCCTGCGACATCTTTTATGCTGTGGGTGATGCAAGTTTGAATGATTATAATCTAAGAAATTTTGTTTATAAATCCTGGCTGTATAGAACTGCTAGGCCATATGTTGGGATAAGCGTGGCTTCTTCCCAAGGTATCGGCCCCGTCAACATTCAATGGGCAAAAAAGAAGATGAAGGAGGTTTTTGAAAATCTTGATTTTCTATCCTTCAGGGATTGCTGCTTTGGTAAGTCAGTGGTTGATGAATTGCGCCTGCCGAACCTCAAATATTCTATAGTGGCTGACGAGGCTTTTAGTCTTTCCATTGGTAAAGAAGAGCACATCACAGCCCTTTTAGAGGAAAGTGGCTTGCAGGATGAGACGTCATTTGTTGCTTTTCATTTCCGTGCAACTGATTATACCAAGGATACGACCTTTCTTTTTCGAAAAGCTGCAACGCTGTTAGATGAAATATGTAAAATTGTTCCACATTTTTTTATTTTTTTCCCTATGAGTTACCATATTCATTCAAAATATGATGAGCAGTGTGGTAAAGCAATAAAAGAACTTATGTTGCAACCGGAACGTTTATTATTAGCTCCTGTATGTAAGAATGTCCGAATAGTGAAAGGAGCTATTGGAAGAGCTTTATATTCACTTGGCTTAAGCTACCATGTCCATGTATTTGCATTAAGTCAAGGGAAACCGTCTATAATTCTTTATACGGGAGAGTATTACCAATACAAATCTGATGGACTGATAGGCTTTTACGATAAGCCATGTAAAGCTCTTGATTTAGAGCAAGTGAGTAACGAAGAAGTCTTAAGAGCGATTCGAAGCCTTGAGGATAATTATCAAGAAGCAGTAAAAATGGTAGCAACTGTAAATAAGAGAATCCTGGATAATAATGACTGGCATCTCCGGGAAATGAAGTCCAGATTGGATTGAGGTTTACATGAAGGTACTGATAATAAGCAAATCGGACGCACAAGGTGGTGCCTACATTGCAGCTTATAGATTGCATGCGGGCCTCAGAAGAATCGGTGTGGACTCAAAAATGCTTGTAGATTACAAAACAAGTGACGATTGTAACGTTTCCGGTTCGGATGGAGAGGTTAGCATGGCCTGGGGCAGATTGCGTTCTTTCATGGACAAGCTACCTCTCAAATTTTATACCCATCAAAATACAGTATTTCATCCAGCATGGATAGGTAAGAATTTAGCAAAGCATGAATTAGTAAGAAGTGCTGACGTAATTAATGTGCATTGGGCTTTGCGAGGTTTTCTTTCTATAAAAGGGATGGCGGAATTGGCAAAGTTGAATAAACCAATAGTGTGGACATTACACGATATGTGGGCTTTTACAGGTGGATGTCATTATACAGGTGGTTGTACAAAGTATAAAACGAAATGCAGAGCATGTCCGCAGTTAAACTCAGAAAAAGTGAAAGATCTTTCCTATCAAGTTTTCAGAAAGAAGAATAGGTATTTTTCAGGTTTAACTCTAAACATTGCTGTCCTTTGCAATTGGATGAAGGACTGTGTTAAGGACAGTTTTTTGTTATCTAAAAAACCTGTGCATCTTATACCAAATAGTTTAGATACTGATATTTTTAAGCCGACAGAAAAGTCGATAGCAAGAAATATACTTAACCTTCCCTTAAAGAAGAAAATAGTTCTCTTTGTTGAGTTGAGCTCAACTAGTAGTACGCGGAAAGGCTTTAGATACTTACAAGAGGCAATTTATAAGTTGGCTAGCACAAAAGATATTGATAAAGAGGAACTGTATATAGGGGTTTTGGGAACATCTAGTCCCAAAGATATTGAGGAATTTCCTTCTAACGTGAGATATCTCGGAAGGCTCCATGACGAATTTTCCTTGGCTTTGGCTTATAGCGCAGCCGATGTCTTTGTAGCGCCTTCTCTTGAAGATAATCTACCAAACACGGTAGTGGAATCTCTTTCCTGTGGAACCCCTGTAGTTGCTTTTAATATTGGCGGCATGCCAGACATGATAGAACATCAGGTGAATGGATATCTATCAGAACCTGAAGACGCAGATTCTCTAGCTTCCGGAATTAAGTGGGTATTGGAAGATAATGATAGGACTTTTAAACTTAGGGAAGCTTCAAGAGAAAAAGCCTTGAAAGAATATACACTAGAGGTACAAGCTGGACGATATAAGAGTTTATTCGATTCTCTGGTGAAGGTCTGATATTGTTTTAGGGTGCTTTGAATCAAAGCCGGAGTTCAATTGATGGCAGCATACTTCAGGAGGACTCCATATTTGTCAAGAAATCTGATTGTATGCTAATGGTGAGGTAAGACGTTGATGCAAAATGTACCCAAGATCTCCATTGTAACACCTTCCTACAACCAGGCTCAGTTTTTGGAAAGGACCTTAATCAGCGTGCTCAATCAAAACTATCCAAACCTCGAATATATAGTCATTGATGGTGGTTCAACAGATGGGAGCGTCGAGATTATAAGGAAGTACGAGAGGTACTTCGCTTACTGGGTTAGCGAACCTGACCACGGTCAGTCAGAGGCCCTTAATAAAGGATTCATGAAATCTACCGGAAAAATCATCGCCTGGCTTAATTCTGACGACATGTATTTATCAGGAGCTCTTTTTAAGGTAGCCGATATGTTTAAGGAACACCCAGGCGCTGCCCTTGTTTACGGGGATTACATTAAGGTGGATGCTCATGACCGATGCATTGCCTTGAGACGCAAGCCATCTTTTGACTATCGCATTTGTTTGTACGCCTGCGAGATCCCTATACAGCCCGCATCCTTTTTCAACAGCAAGGCATTTTTTAAGGTGGGCGGTATTGATCCGAGTTTAAACTATGTAATGGATCACGACCTGATTTTAAGGCTCGCCCAGTATGGATCGTTCCACCACATCAGGGAATACCTGGCTGCTTTCAGACTTCACCAGGCAAGTAAAACAGTAGCTGAAACATCGCGATTCTCAGGCGAAGGTCGTAGAACTCTCCTTAGGAATCTCCAACGCACACCGTTGCCTGGGGAACTCTTTATCCTTCGTTGGTACCATACCGCGCGCCTTGTCTTACGCATGTTGAATGAAGGATGTTTTGCCTCCAGGTTCGGGAAAGAGAGAGGTGAGTATAAATTGAAGGGCACTTATTCACCGAACCCCTATAATTTTTACCAGAAGACTTAAGAAAATGCTGAGCGGTAAAGCTTTATCATATTTTATCCTCGCGATTTTCAGCATAGCAGCGTTGGTTATTTACGTGTGGCAGGGTCCGCTTATCCTTGCGGCATTGGTTGCTCTATCGCTCGCCGCTCTTATATTTCTGACCCGTATAGACATAGCGTTTTACATAGTTATCGTCCTGTGGATGACGCTGATTGCAGTGCCATTGCCTATTGCCTCACCATTCACCTCCGGCGTGATGGCTGATTTGGCACTGTATGAAGTGATAGTGCCCTTCCTGGGCTTGTGCCTTTTGTTAAGAATAGCGATACGAAAGGAAAAAGTGCCAAGCTCACCGCTGAAGATACCCATTCTCGTCTGGTTCGGCCTGATCATAATAACGTACTTTCGCAATCCCCTCTTTCTTGGAGACCTGTTCGGCGAAAGCGGCACAGGAGCGATATATCACGCTGTCTATCCTCTCTTTCTCTGCGGTATATTGTATTTGTCTAGTGCAAGCATCTTGAAAACTGAAGGCCGGATAATGCTAGCTGCCAAAATAGTGTTTATTGTAATGATTACAGGCATGGTACTCATGACCTTTATGATTCTCACCGGCTGGAATATACCCTTTCTCACCGGGGGCATGGCACCGTGGGCAATAAGAACTAGTGCTTACGAAGGCAAAACTGTATTCAGAATCATAGCCATGGGTGGATACAGCTCTCTGCTTTTTCTGGCGCTTCTCTGTTTTGGCACGAATCTGCGGAAGCCAATTCAAATTATGATTTCCGTGGTTCTTGCTGTAACCCTCGTCCTCGGCGGTGGCCGTGGACCTCTTATAATGGTTTTTATCTTTCTTTTATTAAGTTTTATAATACAGCCAAAGACCAGATGGCTGATTGTAAGTATATCACTATTGTTGGTAACCTTCTTTGCCCTGGCTCTGCTTCTCGAAATAAAACTTCCTCATACAGCGCAGCGAATCGTCACCCTATCGACTACCAGCCGAATCGGCGTGGGCGGCCGGATTGATATGACGAAGAAATCTTGGGAAGCCATAAAACAGCGCCCGATAATAGGCTATGGTTACGGCCAACTATGGGAATACTTTTCACGTGACAGCGTCTCAAAAGAGGTTGCAAGTGGCAACCCCCATTCGGGATTCCTGGCTGTTATGACGGCTAACGGATTGATTGGCCTGGGTGTATTTTTATGGCTTATTCTCACTGCTATCAAGACTGGATGGAGGCTGTACAAAAAAATTGAAGATGGTTTCTTGAAACAGCTCATGTTGTGGATTACACTGCATCTCAGTGCAATATTTGTCATGTTCTTTACATCGGCTCAGATAGAAAAGTATATTTTTTTCTATCTCGATATGGGAATAATTGCTTCGATGTACGCCATGTTCACAAGGAAGCGCCTTCCATCTGATATGGCTCATGACGAAAACGGTTCTCCCGGGAAGTCATAAAAAATGAGGTGTTGAGATGATTGGGAGAAAGGTTTGTATGATAGCTCACTTGGAAGAAACCGAGAAAGAGTAAATCTTGGTCAAGCAAGCAAAAGATGCGCCTCAAGGACTATGAAAATGTGCGGAATTTGCGGAATATACAATTATAAAAACAGCGAAAATGTTAGCGAAGTCCTCATCAAGCAGATGACCTCGAAAATTGCGCATCGTGGTCCAGATGATGAAGGATTTTACATTAAGCGTAATATTGGTTTAGGACACAGACGGTTAAGCATTATAGATATAGAAGGCGGACACCAGCCCATTGCTAATGAAGATGGAACCGTATGGATAGTGTACAACGGTGAAATCTATAATTTTAAAGAGTTAAGAAAATATCTAGTAAAACATGGGCACGAATTTCAAACGGAAACGGATACAGAAGTCATTGTGCACGCATATGAGGAGTTCGGAATTGATTGTGTGAAACGATTCAATGGCATTTTTGCTTTTTCAATCTGGGATGAAAACCAACGTAGGCTTTTTCTTGCCCGTGACCACTTCGGTGTTAAACCATTGTATTACTACTACAATGGCAAACGATTTCTGTTTGGCTCTGAATTGAAAGCGATACTATGTGATCCTTCAATTCCGCGTGAGATTGATATTGATGCGTTAAACCTGTGCTTAACGTTCCGCCATACACCATCGCCCTTTACTTTGCTAAAGGGGATTTACAAGCTATCCCCTGCGCATTTTCTAGTGGTGTCCAAAAACGGGGTACAGGAGAATAAATTTTGGGATTATCACCCGGAGATTGATGCTCACCGCAAGGAATCAAGTTGGATTTTAGAATTGCGCGATAGGTTTGAACAAGCGGTAGCCCGCCAAATGGTAAGTGATGTACCCATTGGAATCTCACTGAGCGGCGGCATGGATTCGGGAGCTATACTTGGAGTTATGGCTGCACATACGGATAAGCCTGTGCAAGCATTCACGGTAGGCTTTGAAGGTGGGGAAAAAACGAACGAGATCGAACAGGCCAGGGCGAGTGCACATTTGTTTGGCGCGGATTTTTTTGAGCAGATTATAAAGCAAAAGGATTATATGGATTTCTTTGAAAAGTATATATGGTATCTTGAAGAACCAATAGGAAACCAATCAGCGATGGCATATTATTTTGTCGCTAACCTTGCCCACGGTAAGGTTAAAGTATTACTAAACGGACAGGGGGCAGATGAGCCATTTGCAGGCTATCAACGTCACAGAGGGCTGTTGTATTTGCAAATCATTAAAAAAATGCCAAAATTTTTGCAAGCCGGAATAGTTCAGTTATTTGAACGTTCTTTTGCCAGAAATGAATCGCTGAAGCGTGCGGCATTCGCACTCGGCGCATCTGATAGAGCACAACTTTTTCTGAATATCTATACCATTGTTACTCCAGAGATGAAGGCGAACCTTTTCAAGCCAGAATTAGCAAAGGTAATAGATGAAGATTTACCATTACAATATGTGGAAACTCAGTTAAGCAAAGCCCCTCGGGGTACTCCGCTTGAACAAATGACATACATAGATACAAGAACTTCTTTACCAGACAACCTTCTTTTATGCGAAGATAAAATGTCTATGGCGACGGGCATTGAAGCGCGAGTACCGTATTTGGATGTAGAGCTTATGGAGTTCGTAGAAACGATTCCGGGCAATTTGAAGATTAAACATCTGACAAATAAGTATATCCATAAACGGGCATGTGAAAAATGGCTGCCCAAGGATATTGTTTATCGGAGAAAAATAGGGTTTGCTAATCCTATGGATATTTGGCTTAGTGCAAAGCTTGGTGATTTTCTGATGGACTTGATCAACTCTTCTGATTCAATAACCAATTTGTTCTTTGATAAAAAGTATGTGCAGGCTCTACAAAGGCTTCATGTGCAACGCAAGGAAGACTACAAATGTTTTTTGTTCTTGCTGTTATCGATTGAGATGTGGTACAGAATCTTTGTGCGTGAGAAAGGTTTATAGGTTTAATGCAAAAGCATCGGAAGGAAAGTGTTCAATTGGAATTCGTCGAGGATATTCCAGCTACTAAAGCAGGAAAGCGGTTATTCATCATCTCTGATGTATCCCAGCTTGAGCACCGGAACACCACATAGAATTGACGGGAAAGATAGAATGATACAATATTTAATTAATGATCTTGATTTGTACAGCTTATTAAAACGAACGATAAGTTTTTACCGTGGCAATTAAAAACGCGAATGTAAAGCATTCAAACAGTTAGGTTTTAAATATGATTCAAAATCTTCCCTTAGGACATTTAAAAATTAGCACGGGTGATGTTGATGACATTATGAAATACATGATACATAACATTTCAGAGAAGAAAAAATTCTACTGTATGCCACTAAACTTAACTAAGTATGTATTGTCAAAAACAGATCTCAAGCTAAGAAAAACGATATTATCCGCTGATCTGGTCTTATCTGATGGGATTTCTATAGTTTGGTTAAGCAGACGAGCAGGATATAAAGATGTCTTCAGATTAACAGGGGTGGATTTTGCGGAAAAAATTGTTTCTAGATCAACTCAATACAATTGGAAATTATTCTTTCTTGGCGCAACAGAAGAAAATCTTGGCAAAGCAATACATAAACTAAAAGAACGCTTTGGCAAAATAAATCTAGTTGGATTTCATCATGGATATTTCAAAAAAAATGAAGTAGAAGATATTATTAATTACATAAATCACACAGAAGCAGACATTTTATTTATTGCGCTAGGATTCCCACAAAGAGAATATTTTATAAATGAATATTTTGAAAAAATTAATGCTAAGTTTAGTCTCCCTGTGGGAGGCACTTTTGATATATGGGCAGATGCAAAAAAAAGATCTCCCCAAATTATCCAAAACATTGGGTTGGAATGGTTGTATAGAAGCTTTTACGATACAAATAAGGCTAAACTTATTGTGAAATATAGCTTAATCTTTTTGAATGATCTAATATTTTATAAAAACAAATAACTAAATTAAAATAACACTCGATCCTCACGGCTATCTTTTTAATTTTTAAAAGGTTTTATAAAAAGTGCCATGGATAAAAAAACTCGCTTTCTAACTGGACAGGTTCCTTGGGAAGATGAATTTAAAGGACTTCGTGCAGTTCGTTCCATTATAGGTCGTTTTTTACATACTATTGCTAGATATTTTCCAATACATCCTAAGTGGCGAGTTCTTATTCACCGATGGCGAGGTGTAAAAATTGGAGAAGGAGTTTTCATTGGCGGCGATGTTTTTATTGATAATACATATCCTGAAAGTGTAATTATCGAAGATTATGTTGCAATTGCGTATGGGAGTTTCATCGTTGGACATTTTATTTATCCTCTTCATCTTAGGAAGATACTTGGAGAAGATCGTCCAACAAAAAAGGGGGTTATATTAAGAAAAGGTTGTTATATTGGTCCAAAAACCATAATAATGGATGGAGTATCTATAGGTGAATGCGCAATTATTGCTGCGGGATCAATCGTGACAAAAGATATACCATCTTATTCTATCGCAATGGGTAGTCCTGCTCGAGTTGTTAAAACATTTTCTGAAAATGATATTGATTATGTTGAATAACTATCGAATTTTTCATCCTCCGTTTTCCCGTATGATCGAATCTTATAGCAAAGAAACCGGCGTCGGTGGTGTGCTTAATACTTCTTTTAATCTCCACGGCGATCCGATAGTATGCAGCCCAGAAGATGCTATCCTTACGTTCATCAAGTCTGATTTAGATGCAATTCAGTTGGAAAATTAGTTTTGTGGAACGCGTGCGAGATCAATGAGCCATGAAATTCAAAAAGTTTTCAGGTAGTTTTATGAAAATTATATTAGTTGCTGGAGCGAGGCCGAATTTTATGAAGGTCGCCCCGCTCATTTGGCAGTTAAGGCAAGAACACAGTAGTAACAGCAGTGCGTCATGGCAGTTGATACATACGGGCCAGCACTACGACTATGAAATGTCCAAGGTGTTCTTTGAAGAGCTTGATATCCCTGAACCTGATTATTTCCTTGGTGCAGGTTCGGGCTCCCATGCGGAACAGACTGCAAAGGTAATGGTGGAGTTTGAAAAGGTCTGCCTCAGTGAAAGGCCGGATGTGGTTGTAGTGGTTGGTGATGTAAACTCCACCCTTGCATGCTCGGTTACAGCCAAAAAATTGGGGATAAAAATTGCTCATGTAGAAGCAGGGTTGAGAAGCAATGACATGTCCATGCCCGAAGAAATAAACAGGATTGTGACAGATTCTATTTCTGATTATTTATTTGTATCAGAACAGAGCGGGATAGAAAATTTAAAAAGAGAAGGCAAAGATGTAAAACAGATCTTTTTTGTTGGAAATATCATGATAGATACGCTGTATCACAGTTTGAAAAAGCTGACGCATATGCAGAACCAAAGAAAAGTTAATACTCCTTATGCTGTTGCAACCTTACATAGACCATCAAATGTTGATAATAAGAAAAAACTGAAGGGTATACTTGCGGCATTAGGAAAAATATCAAAAGACATGAATATCTATTTTCCCATACATCCGCGAACAGAAAAGAATAGAGAGAAGTTTAATCTCAATTATCTATTTAAAGATACGCATATTAAGTTGGTGCCTCCAATGTCCTATTTTGAATTTCTTACCTTATGGAAGGACGCCACATTGGTGCTGACAGATAGCGGCGGAATCCAAGAAGAGACAACAGCCCTTGGTATCCCCTGTTTTACTATACGGGAAAATACTGAACGACCCATCACTATTACTGAAGGAACAAACACCCTTGTCGGCACGACAGAAAAGAGAATTCTTAAAGCCTACGAAAGCTTTAAAAACGGCGAAAAAAAAGAAGGCAAAACACCAGAGCTCTGGAATGGGAAGACAGCCCAGAAAATAATAAGGGTACTTGCAGACTAAAACAGTCCATACTTATGAGTAAAGTTCCAGCCCCCCATAAACTCACCAGGCGAAAATAGCGTCCCTTCCCCCTCCTCCTACGGCTCACCCCTGCCCAATGGCCCATAGATATGGACCCCGTACGGCTCAAAGGCATCGATCAACCTGCCTTTCTTGACTGATACCGCCCTCTTTTCAAACAATACATCCACCGCATCATGCACGGGAAAAGGAATAGTGAAGGTGGCGGTGAGAGGTTTGTCAACCGCATTGACGGCGATGAGGTAACGGCCTTTTTTGATCAGGCCCTCAGCTTCTCCCCTCCCCACCTCCTTGACGACCCAATGGACCTCGGGCG